>DXZV01000081.1 GCA_019419485.1 Collinsella sp. | reverse complement strand
TGGAGCATGTGGCCATGACCGACATCCTGACGGGCGAGCGTGACGGCGCCACGGTGTGCACCGGCGTCGTCGCCGTTCCCGTGGACGAGGACAACTCGGTTCGTCCCGCCGACGAGCTGGCAAATGCCGCCGAGGGCGTGCATGCCGGTGAGCCGTTTGAGATCCATGCTCGTCATACGCTGTGGGCAACGGGTGGCATCGGCGGCGTATACGACCATTCGACCAACTACCCGCAGCTCACGGGCGATGCCTGCTACATCGCTCAGGAGCATGGCATTACGATGGAGCACCTGGACTACGTGCAGATTCACCCCACGGGTCTGTTCTCGCCGCAGCCGGGCCGCACCTTCCTAATCAGCGAGAGCTGCCGCGGCGAGGGAGCGATTTTGCTCAACGCTGCCGGTGAGCGCTTTACCGACGAGCTTCAGCCGCGCGATGTGGTCGCCGCCGCTATTCGCGAGCAGATGAAGCTCGACGGCACCGAGCACGAGTGGCTGAGCTTTGCCCCCGTCGACCGCGACGTGGTGACCGGGCACTTCGCCAACATCCGCGCGCGCTGCCTGGAGGACGGCCGCGACATCCTGGACGAGCCCATTCCCGTCACACCCACGCAGCACTACTTTATGGGCGGCGTGTGGGTCGACAAGGACGGCCGCACCTCGATGCCCGAGCTCTACGCCGCGGGCGAGACGGCTTGCAACGGCGTCCACGGCAAGAACCGCCTTGCATCAAACAGCCTGCTCGAGGCGCTGGTCTGGGGTCGTCGCGCCGCGTGGCGCATGTGTACCGGCGAGTCGCTGGCCGTGGAGCAGGCGGGCGATCCCGCGCTCGATGGCCGTCATCGCGCCCTGAGTGCCGACACCCTGGCAATCGATGATTTGGCCCGTGCCGCCGGCACGCAGGCCGTGGAGGAGTAGACCATGAATCCCATTACCATGAAGCTCGTCGTCGATGATCTGATTCTGCGGGCTCTGCGCGAGGACATTACCTTTGAGGACGTGAGCACGGCGAGCGTGTGCCCCACGGCGCGCCCCGCCACGGTGGAGCTTATCGCCAAGGCCGATGGCATCATCGCGGGCTTGGATGTGTTCGCTCGCACCTTTGAGCTGCTGGATTCGCAGAGCTCGGTGCTGTTTGATGTTGCCGACGGTGACGAGGTGCACGCCGGCGACCACGTGGGTCAGGTGCGCGGCGATGCGCGCGTGCTGCTTTCGGGCGAGCGCGTGGCGCTCAACTACCTGCAGCGCATGAGTGGTATCGCTACCTATACGCACCAGATGGCCGCGGTGCTCGAGGGTACCAAGACCGTGCTTGTCGACACGCGCAAGACCACGCCGGGCATGCGCGTCTTCGAGAAGGCTGCGGTCGAGATCGGCGGCGGCAGCAACCACCGTTACAACCTGTCGACGGCCGTCATGCTCAAGGACAACCACATCGACGCAGCCGGTGGCGTGACGCGTGCGATCGAGATGGCGCGCGCCCATGCATCGTTTACCACGACGGTCGAGATCGAGTGCGAGAACCTGGACATGGTACGCGAGGCCGTGGAGGCCGGCGCCGATATCATCATGCTCGACAACATGACCCACGACGACATGGCTGCTGCGATTGAGCTTATCGCCGGTCGTGCCAAGACCGAGTGCTCGGGCAACGTGGACGCCAACAATATCCGCGCGCTCGCCGACCTGGGCGTTGACTTTATTAGCTCGGGGGCGTTGACGCACTCTGCGCCGATCCTCGACCTCTCGCTTAAGCACCTGCGTCTGCTGGACGGTAAATAATGGACGCCCGCGAGCGTCGCCGTGCCATCATGGGCGTGCTCGAGGGAGCCAAGGAGCCCGTTTCGGGCAGCGCACTTGCCCGCGAGGTTGGCGTGAGCCGTCAGGTCGTGGTTCAGGATATTGCCCTGTTACGTGCCGATGGGCACGATGTCGTGGCGACCAACCGTGGTTATGTGCTGCAGGAGGCCCCCAGCAGCCCCGCCGTGCCCACACGCTTGGTCAAGGTTCGCCACAGCGTGGAGCAGGCAGGCGATGAGCTCACGAGTATCGTCGACGCCGGAGGCGCCGTGCTCAACGTGATCGTCAATCACCGCGTGTACGGTAAGATCACGGCCGACCTGGACATCCGCAATCGTCGCGATGTTGAGCGCTACCTGCACGATATCGAGAGCGGCAAGAGCTTTCCACTACTAACGGTGACGAGTGGCTACCACTTCCATCGCATTGCGGCGGAGGACGAGCAGACCCTCGACGAGATCGAGACCATGCTCAAAGAGAAAGGCTACTTGGCGGACCTAATGCCCTACGAAGACGACCTATCGTAGCCGATGCTGCAAACGCCCCATTTGGGCAATCTGGCCTTCAATCGTCGGTCGCGTACCAAAGTACGCTTCCCTCCTCTTTCAGGCCACCTTGCCTCAAATGGGGCGTTTTCGCTGGCGCGAGTTCAACCAACGGCGGTGCCAAATTAGTTATCCGCACAAACAAAAAGGAGGCCTCCGCGGCGATGCGGAGGCCTCCTTTTTTGTGCACGGTGTACTTTTGAGTGTGCAGGTGGGGGAGTTGTTACTCCTCGACGATCTCGGTGATCGCGCCAGCGGGGCAAGCGTCCTGGCAAGCGCCACAGGCGACGCAGGAATCCTCGTCAGCGACGGTAGCGACGTCCTGGAGCTCCAGAACGCCAGCGGGGCAGGTGTCGACGCAAACGCCACAAGCGATGCACTCGTCGGCATCAATTACGGGATGAGCCATGGTAGTTTCCTCTCTGTTGACCGACGCTACAGGCGATGCGCGTCGGTTTGATTCGGGCAAAAACATACCACGGGAGCGACCGTTTGCAATACCCTCTGGCCGGCATCTTCATACCGTTCGCCGAGTATGCCAAGGTTTACTAAAAAACGCGCAGGTGGGGCCGTTGAGCTGCGCAAATGTTAGCTAAAGGTGACTTGAAATATTGAGCTATTGAGCGCGCTTTTGGAAAGCGCATCCCGGAATCGGCGCTCAAAACGGGTCGCGCTTTCCTCGGGGGTGCCCCAAAATCGTTCCGTGTGGCTCCGGTCCAAACCTCAGCCATCTCTACATAGATTTCGATAGATTTGCCGAGAACTCAATCAGCGCATCTACCTGCGCATTTGAGAACCTAAACTCTCGGCAATAAGAAATCTTATATGAATTGACTTAGATTTTGTATATTCCGGCCCATAAGGGGATACACTACATCCTGAAAGACAAGCCGAAGCGCCGCGTGACAGACCGTCGAGGCGGCGCGAACGCAAAAGAGAGAGGGAATTTCTAATGGGCAAGATTCTTGGTATCGACCTTGGTACTACTAACTCCGCTATGGCCGTCCTCGAGGGCGGTTCTCCGACCATCATCGTGAACGCCGAGGGCGACCGCACCACTCCGTCCGTCGTGGGCTTCCGTGCCGACGGCGATCGCGTCGTGGGCAAGGCCGCTAAAAACCAGGCTGTCACCAACCCCAAGAACACCGTGTTCTCCATCAAGCGCTTCATGGGCCGCAAGTACTCCGAGTGCACCTCCGAGATCAAGACCGTGCCGTACGAGGTCAAGGAGGGCCAGGGTGGCCGTGCCGTCGTCGATATCGAGGGCAAGGATTACACCGCCGAGCAGGTGAGCGCCATGACGCTCGCAAAGATGAAGGCCGACGCCGAGAAGTATCTGGGCGAGACCGTCACCGACGCCGTCATCACGGTCCCGGCTTACTTCAACGACGCCCAGCGTCAGGCCACCAAGGATGCCGGTAAGATCGCCGGCCTTAACGTCAAGCGTATCGTCAACGAGCCGACCGCTGCTGCTCTGGCCTATGGCCTGGACAAGCAGGGCACCGACCAGCGCATCCTGGTCTTCGACCTGGGCGGCGGCACCTTCGACGTCTCCATCCTCGACCTCGCCGACGGCGTGTTTGAGGTTCTGTCCACCTCGGGCGACAATCACCTGGGCGGCGACGACTGGGATCAGCGCGTCATCGACTGGATGGCCGATAAGTTCCAGCAGGAGAACGGTGTCGACCTGCGTCAGGACCCCATGGCCCTGCAGCGTCTGAAGGAGGCCGCCGAGAACGCCAAGAAGGAGCTCTCCGCCGCCCAGCAGACCACCATCAACCTGCCGTTCATTACCATGAACCAGTCCGGCCCGCTGCACCTCAACTACACGCTGACCCGTGCCGAGTTCGAGAAGATTACCCGCGACCTGCTCGAGCGCTGCAAGCAGCCTGTCACCAATGCCCTGCGCGACGCCAAGCTTAAGCTCTCCGATCTGACCGAGGTCATCCTCGTCGGCGGCTCCACCCGTATGCCGGCCGTCAAGGAGCTCGTCAAGACCATGACCGGCAAGCAGCCCAACATGTCCGTGAACCCCGACGAGGTCGTTGCCGACGGCGCTGCCGTCCAGGGCGGCGTGCTCACCGGCGACGTCGAGGGCATCCTGCTGCTCGACGTTACCCCGCTGTCGCTGGGTGTCGAGACCATGGGCGGCATCATGACCAAGATGATCGACCGCAACACCACGATCCCGACCTCCAAGACCGAGGTCTACTCCACCGCTGCCGACAACCAGACCAGCGTCGAGATCAACGTGCTCCAGGGCGAGCGCGAGCTTGCCCGCGACAACAAGTCGCTCGGTAAGTTCCAGCTGACCGGTATCCCGGCTGCCCGCCGCGGCGTGCCGCAGATCGAGGTCACCTTCGACATCGACGCCAACGGCATCGTCAAGGTCTCCGCTAAGGACAAGGGCACCGGCAAGGAGCAGCAGATCACCATCTCCGGCTCCACCGCTCTGTCCGACGACGAAGTCGACCGTATGGTCAAGGACGCCGAGGCTCATGCCGAGGAGGACAAGAAGCAGAAGGAAGAGGTCGAGGTCCGCAACCAGACCGACAGCCTGTGCTACTCCACCGAGCAGACCCTCAACGAGCTGGGCGACAAGGTTTCCGCCGATGTGAAGTCCAAGGCCGAGGCCGCTATCGCCGACGCCAAGAAGGCACTCGAGGGCTCTGACGTCGAGGCCATCAAGGCCGCCGGCGAGTCCCTGCAGTCCGTGGCCTACGAGCTGGCCCAGGTTGTCTACGCCGACGCTCAGCAGCAGACCGACGGTGCCGCCGGTGCCCAGCCTGCCGACGATGACGTTGTCGACGCCGACTACGAGGTTGTGGACGACGAGGACAAGTAATCATGTCCGCCCGTAAAGCTCGCACGGAGGCGGCCGCCGCTGGCGCCGCCCCCGTTGACTCTGAGGAGAAGGACGTGAAGATTCCCGTAGAGGCCGTCGACGATACCGAGGCCAACGAGGCCCCGGCCGCCGAGGCTGCCGAGAACCAGGTAGAGGATTCCAACAAGGAGGCGACGATGACCGAGGACGAGATGGTGGAAGCCGCTATCCGCGCCGGTGAGGAAGCCGCCGACAACGACTTTAAGCTCAAGTTCGAGCAGGCCCAAAAAGAGCTTGCCGATGTGCGCAACGAGCTCGATGCTGCGGCAGAGGCTCAGAAGGCCGCCGAGGACAAGGCAAAGGACGCCACCGAGCGCACCGCCCGTCTACAGGCCGACTGGGAGAACTTCCGTCGCCGCACCGCCAACGAGCGCATCGCCGAGCGCGAGCGCGCGACCGAGAAGCTCGTTACTGCGCTGCTGCCGGTGGTTGACGATATAGAGCGTGCGATCGACCATGCCCGTAGCCAGGAACTTGCCGACGACTTTAAGCAGTTCGTCGATGGCGTCGACGCGGTGCATGCCAAGCTGCTCGATGTGTTTGCGCACGAGGGCGTTGAGCCCATCGACCCCAAGGGCGAGGCGTTCGATCCGCTCGAGCACCAGGCTGTGGGTCGCGTCGAGGACGCATCGCAGTACGACGAGACCGTCAACGACGTGTACCAGAAGGGCTACCGCATGGCGGATCGCATCCTGCGTTCCGCGATGGTGACGGTGACCTACGGTGGCGAGAAGCGCCCCGCACCGGAGCCCGAAGCGGCGCCCGAGGATGCTTCGGCCGATACGGCCGAGAGCACCGAGGAGTAATTGAGAAGGGCCCCGGGGCAACACCCGGGGCCCTTTCTGGCCTAGTGCCATATGAAAGCATGAGCCGTCGTCTGCATGGGCGGCGGACGTAACAGGAGAGGAGCTACGATGGCTGCAGGCAAAACCTTCTATGACATCCTGGGCGTATCCAAGAGCGCCTCCGACAAAGAGATCAAGAGCGCGTTTCGCAAGCTCGCGCAAAAATATCACCCCGATGCCGGCGGCGACGAGGCCAAGTTTAAGGAGATCAGCGAGGCCTACGAGACGCTTTCGGACGAGAAGAAGCGCAAAGAGTACGACCAGATGCTCATGTTCGGCGGCATGCCGGGCGCGGGCGGCGCGTATGGCGGCGGCTACGGTGCCGGCGCGGGCGCCAGCGGCTGGGGCGATATCTTCGACAGCATCTTCAGCGGCAATGGCGCCTGGGGTAGCGATTGGGGCTCGGGCTTTGCCGGGGCTGCGGGCGCTGCCGGTGCCGGCGCGGGTCGCAGCCGCGCTCGCAAGGGCGGCGACCTATCGCTGACCGTCGATGTGACGGCCGAGGACGCGTTTCGCGGCGTGACGCACAAGGTCACCTATCGCATTCCCTCGACAGGCGAGCAGCAGACCATCACGGTCTCGGTGCCCGCGGGCGCGGTCGATGGCGGCAAGCTACGCTACAAGCGTCGCGGCGAGTATGGCGTTGCGGGTGGCGAGCGCGGCGACCTGGTCGTGACCACGCATGTGGAGGAGCACCCGCTGTTCAAGCGCAAAGGCGCCGACGTGACCATGGAGGTACCGGTCTCGGTCTACGAGGCGGCGCTCGGCTGCACGGTGGATGTGCCCACGCCCGGCGGCGCGACGGTTCGTCTGAAGGTGCCCGCTGGCACCCAGACGGGCAAGAAGTTCCGCTTTAAGGAGATGGGTGCGCCCGATGTTAAGCACCGTGGCCGCACAGGCGCGCTGCTCGTCGAGATCAAGGTACAGGTCCCCACGAACCTATCCGACGACGAGCGCGATGTCATGGCCAAGCTGCGCGAGGCCGACACGCGCGACTACCGCGAGAAGGTCAACCGTTACAAGGCGACGTACTAGTTTGGTTGTGGCGCCCGCGCCTGTCCACGGGCTTATGATGGACGATAACGAGACGGAAAGGGGTCAGGTAGCATGGCCGAGGACAATAGGAACAAACCGCTGTACATGATCAGCGTGGCGGCCGAGCTGACCGGCATGCATCCGCAGACTCTGCGCGTCTACGAGTCCAAGGGCCTGGTGAACCCCCAGCGCTCGGGCGGCAACACGCGTCTGTACTCGCGTGCCGATATCGAGCGCCTGGAGCTCATCAACCAGCTTACCGACGAGGGCATCAACCTTGCCGGCGTGGTGCGCATCCTCGATATGAAGGAGCGTGCCGAGGAGCGCGAGCGCGAGAACGAGAAGCTCCGCGCTCGCGTGCGCCAGCTCGAGGACGAGCTGCACGAGTACAAGATGCAGAAGAAGATCACCGCCCTGGCTCCGCGCGATGGCTCGGTCAACCCCGAGCAAGTCATGCGCAAGCTACTGGGCGCCGGCGGAGATCTCTAGGGTCCGCCGTTCTGACGAACGGCGGACCAGTTGACGCTGCGCGCCGTCCAGAGCGACAATTTGTCATTCAAAGGGCAAGGCATGACCAGAAGGTCTATGCCTTGCCTTTTTCATGCCAACTTGTTCGCTCTGGACGGCGCTCGCTCATATGACCCAATCCACTGTCAAGGGCCACAAT
>DXZV01000080.1:5953-7788 GCA_019419485.1 Collinsella sp. | reverse complement strand
GATACTGTCTGCATTAACAGACGATCCAGTTACGTAATAAATTAGCTTGTCCGGAATTTTAGAAGTCTCATCGTAACCCACAGAGGCAAGGTTGGCATTTTTGCTGAGTGTGCTGTCAGAGCATTCAAAGTCGCTGGCGATCGGATTGTCCACTGGAGCTTGCTGACTGTCCATGACGGTTAACGTTGCACCGCCGGTGATATTGAACAGGGATCGATTATCACTTGTATGTGTAATCTTGTGGCCGTTAAGGTCAATTACGGTTTCGCCATGGTCGAGCGTAATAGTGTCCGCGTACTCAAGATCCCCAATGAGACGGTAGTTACCAGGCGTTCCGCCATTTCCGAATTGATTATGTATGTTGCTTTGATTTAGCTCGGTAAAGCCGTCCGCTGCGGTCGGCATGACATCATTCTCATCATTGGCGCCATCATCCGCAGGCTGCTCGGCACTTTTTGCTCCCGTGCCATCGAATGACGGGCCCGCCGCGACATCGTCGCCAGTCTCGTCGCCCTCGGTCTCGTCACTATTCTGGTTTTCGGTATCCCCGTTGTTGGTGCTGTCTACATCAGTAGACTCACTTGAGGAACCCCCCCCCATCACAGTTTCCTCGGTAGAAACCGTCTGGGCATCGTTGGCAATAGCCTGCGAGATCGGGGGCATGACGAGCGACAGTACCAGGCTCAACACGGAGGTTCCGCACAAAACGCCTGCCAGCACACGGCGCGTCGCTTTATTACTCTGCTTAGATTTGTCCGAATTCGCTTTCATCGATGTCTCCTCCCCAAGAGACCGCGATCTTGCTCTTTCACCATCAAACTTGGGCGCGCAACCTATAATTGCTCGCGCTCGATATGCATATTATTACTCTTTGTTTAAACAACGCAAGCCTAACAATGTCAGTTTTGCTTTGCGTTGCCTTAACTTCTTGACAATTATTCAAACTATGCATTGTTTTTCGAGGGTTAAATTTCGGAAAGACGCTGGTAAACTCGTTAGCAAATCTAGATAAATGACACTTTACCATTGTTTGTACAACACTTTGTTTTAACCCGCTCAATCTGTGAACGGTCAAAATTGCGCCGTGAATGGCAGTATATCTACCTGCAAATATTAGTTATGAGCTAATTGGTCAATTACTGCACAACCAGCGTGTGCCGATATGTTCATACATCGACACTTGAATGACATCGCATGTTACCGGCTGCAAATCTCCTCGCTACAAAAAAGCGTTCCAACAATCGACTGTTGGAACGCTTGGAAAACCACCACAAAGGCGCTCTGCCCTCTTTGTGGCTGCCCCCAGGCGCTACAGAAGATGTTCCTCGATAAAGATCGCAATGCCGTCATTGTCGTTGCTGGCGGTTACAAAATCGGCGGCGGCGCGGGTGGCGGCGCTGCCGTTTGCCATGGCAACGCCCACGCCGGCGTCGGCCACCATGCAGGCGTCGTTATCGGCATCGCCAAACACGCAGATGTTCTGGAGCTCCATGTCGTTGAGCTCCGCCACGCGCACAAGGCCGCGAGTCTTGGACACGCGCGGATCCATGAATTCGTAGAGCCGCTGCGTGGTTTGCAGAGCTGCCGCCTTAACAGTGTCATCGGCAAACGTCGACGCCCGCTCAATCACCCGCGGCATTACCTCGGGTGCCATGGTAAACATCACCTTGGGCTGCGGCCCGCGCAAGAACTCGGCAAAATCGACCACCTGGTAGGGCACGCCGTCGACGCGCGACAGGTGCTCGACGCACGCATTGCTCTCGGGCACGTAGAACACGCCGTCTCGGGGGCAGACGGGCGTTGCCGGAAGGTCCGCCATGTGCTTGCAGATGCGC
>DXZV01000080.1:1667-5943 GCA_019419485.1 Collinsella sp. | reverse complement strand
CACCGCAACCCACGAGCACGTCCACCAGGCCTTCGATGCCCCAGAGCTCGTACATGGCCTCGGTCGCGTGGGCGTCGCGCCCGGTGCACAGGCCAAAGAGCACACCGCGCTCGCGCAGGGCGCGGATCGCCGCCACGGTGCGCGGGGACACCGTGTGCTGGCTCGTGAGCAGTGTGCCGTCGATATCGCAGAACACGGCTTTGATATGGCTGAAGGTGGTGTCCATGGGGGCCTTTCTGGGTTGTGCGGCGGTGCTGGATGAGGTCAGAAATGGTGTACATGGTATACCAAGGCGCAGGCGCGGCCTGTCAAAGCAAAAACCACCACAAAGGCGCCTGGCCCCTTTGTGGTGATCGCGGCGTCTACGGGCCAAACCATCACAACATTCGACGTTTTTCAGCAGAATCGCGATTTTTACCGAATGTTGTGATGGTTTCTTACTGCTTTACGGCACGTTCCAAGTGATTGCGTCCAAACAGCAGCAGTGCCGCGGGAACCGCCGTCACGACCATGCCTGCCCCCACGAGTGTCCGTTGTACGCCAAATGTTGCCGCCAGCCACGGGGCAATCGCCAGAGGGGCCACACCAGCGAACATATTGCCAAAGCCCATGACCGAATTGACGCGACCAAGCTGCTCGAGCGGAGCCGTCGTCTGCACAATGGTGTTGTGGAGCGGGTTGACGACACCCCAAGCTATACCCAGGGCGATCTGGCCGACAAGGGCCACGCCCACGTACGGTGTCCCCACATAGAGCAGACTTCCCAGGCCCACGGACATAAGCGCCACGAGCAGCGTTTTAAGGTTGACCAGGTGCGGCGGCAAGCGGAGCGCGAGCACGGCACCCAGCACCGCGCCGACACCGCAGGCAGACGAGAGCCAGCCCATCCACTCAACGCCAACGTGCAGAACATCGCGATAGAAAAACGACTCGAGCGGATCGAAGGCACCGTAGCCAAAGTTCGAAAGAAAAATGATGCAGAAAAGTAGCGCGAGGACGCTGTTGGTGAAGACCGTCTTGATGCTGGCTGCGAAGGTGGCGCGGGCGGACGTGCTAGGGTTGGAGCTTCGTCCCGCACGCTCCCCTTCCTCTGTCGAATCGGTATCCGCATGCCCGGCGATATGGCTGGTCTGCGGCCTAAAGGCCCAACCGACGACGAACGCCAGCACGGTAAAGAGCATCATAAGCACGAACACCGCGCGCGACGACGCAGCCGCCGCGACAAAGCCGCCCAGCGTGGGGCCAACGATGATACTCACGTTTGAAAACATGGCGATGGCGGAGTTGATGTCTTTGAGCTCGACAGGATCGTCGGTGAGGTAGGCCGGATAGGACGTGGCGATGGGCTGGGCGAATCCCATCGTAAAGCCCAGAAACACCGCGCCGAGCAGGACGACGCCGGTCGCGCTACCAAAGGCGATGATTGCCGCGCCAGTTGCGAGAGCGCCGATGATGCTCAGCAAGAAATGGCGGCGCGGACCCCAGGCGTCGAGCGCCGCGCCGCCCGCAAAGGACCCCAGGATCACAAATACATTCATAAACAGGACGGCCAGCGATGTCGCCACGACTGAGGCATCGTCTGCATAGGTGAGCGTTCCGATGACGCCGATAAAGTAGCTGGTCTGAAAACCGGTGTAGATGAGGAAGCGCATTGCCACCAGGCGCTTGGCCTGCACGGACAGCGACGATTGAGGCTTTGAGAAAAGAGATGCGAGCATGGAGACTCCTTGTTTCATACGAATACGGGCGGTGGGCATTCGCCACCGTCTGTCAAATCAATCTATCCGCATGAAACATTAAGGACGCATCGAGCCCCTTTTCTCCGTTTTTCGCCCGTCATGAACTACTTGGTAGATTGTAAGGCATGTCCCGATAATCTACCAAAGCAAAAACCACCACAAAGGTGCCTGTCCCCTTTGTGGTGGAATGACGTTTGCCCAGATAAAACCTGCCAAAATAAACCTATCCCTTTTTGGCATGTTATGGCAGCGCAGCGAGCCGGTTCCAAGTGCCCCAGGTCGCCCCGAAAGAGGAGCGACGCGTACTTTGGTACGCGAGCGACGGTTTGAGGGGCGAGATGGGGTGCTTGGGGCCGGCGCAGCGTCAAGCCTTAAAGGTGGTCTTGGATGAGATCGCAGATGGCTCGGGCGTCGTTGATGTTGATGGCTCGGGTCGCAAAGCCGGCGTCGAAGGCCTGACGCGCCAGGGCCTCGTTGCAGGCAAGGGCCAGCGTGTGACCGTCGACAAGGTCGAGCGAGCTCTTGCCGCGCAGACGGTCGACACCGGAGCGCGCGACCACGATGTTGTCGAAGCCCTCAGTCTTGTAGCCCTCGATGATCACAACGTCAACATCGTTGTAACGCGACAGCAGCTCGCGCGCGGGCATCTCGTCCTCCTCGCGCGTGTCGGCGTACTCCGCCCAGCGCGTGGCGCAGATGAGGCCCACGTGCTTGGAGCCGGCCTGGTGATGGCGCCACGTATCCTTAGCGGGTACGTCGATATCAAAGCCGTGATGCCCATGATGCTTGAGCGAACCCACGCGCAGGCCGCGGCGGGTGAGCTCGGCGATAACTTTCTCGACGAGCGTTGTCTTGCCCGAGTTTTGGTAGCCGATAAACGCGATCGCGGGGACGGCCGGTGCCGGAGCTGCGGGCGAAACGGCGACGGGTGCGCTCGCGGGCGCGGCACCGTCAGCGGCCACGGCCTCAACAGCAGCGGCCTGGCGCTCAGCGCGGTCCCATACGCCCGAGCGGCCGCCCTCCTTGTGCAGCAGGCGCACGTCGACGATCTCCATGCCACGATCGACCGCCTTGCACATGTCATAGATCGTTAGGCACGCGGCGCTCGCGCCGGTCAGGGCCTCCATCTCGATACCCGTCTTGCCCGTCACGCCGGCCGTGACCAGTACATGAAAGCCAACCTGCCCGTCCGTGCGCGCCGGCGCCCAGCCCTCGGGCACGTCCTCGGCCGGCGTCCCCGCCGCAGCGATGGGTGCAATGTCGCACTTGCTCTTGGTAATGAGCAACGGATGGCACATGGGGATGATGTCGCTCGTGCGTTTGATGGCCATGATGCCCGCCACGCGCGCGCAGGCAAGCACATCGCCCTTTTTGGCGCGGTCCTGCAGCACCATGGCCTGCGTCTCGGGGTGCATGAGGATGGTGCCCTCGGCGATGGCAATGCGATGGGTCTCGGCCTTGTCGGACACGTCGACCATGCGCACCTCGCCCTTGGCGTCCACATGCGTCAGCTCGTCGCGACGGGCGTCACGGGCGGGCTCGGCGACAGCGCTGGCAGACGGCTGCGTGCCTGCAACGGCATCGCTGGCCGCAGCCGTGACTTTGTGGGCAGACATCGCGGCCCTGCGAGCGGCCTTGGTGGCATCGGCGTACCTGCTCTTGGCCATATGATCATCCTCCGATTTGGGACATAAATCGTTGCGTGCCCTCAATTATCGCGTGTTCCTGCGGTTTGTGGGCCACGGCATCGCGCCAAATCGAAAGTACCTGCATATCATCACCACGGCGCAGCGCCTCACGCACCGAATACTCGGCATCGCTAAACAGGCACGGACGCACGTTGCCATCAGCCGTCAGGCGCAGACGGTTGCAATTCGCGCAAAAATGATTGGACATGGCGCTGATAAAGCCGACCGTGCCCGCCGCTCCTGGAAAACGCCAGTATCGCGCGGGGCCCGCGCCGGCAGGGGCGTCGTTGATGTCGAGCGGCTCGAGGTCGCCCAGTCCCACCGCGGCGGCCCCGGCATTGATGCGCGCCCGCAGCTCGTCGCTCGGCACGGTATCGCTCGCGTCCCACAGCTCGGGATTGAGCGTGGGCGCATGCGGGTCCACAGCGCAATGCGAGCTCGTGCGCTCGTCGCCAATGGGCATGTATTCGATAAAGCGCAGGTGGATGGGGCGGTCGACGGTCAGCCGCGCGAGGGCCGCCACATCCTGGTTGAGTCGGCGCACCACAACGCAGTTGACCTTAACGGGCTCAAAGCCCCAGGTCAGCGCCGCGTCGATGCCCGCCATGGTCTGCTCGAGCCGACCCAGGCGCGTGATCTTTCCAAAGAGCGTAGGATCGAGTGTGTCGAGCGAAATGTTGACGCGGTCAAGCCCGGCATCTTTGAGCCGCGGTGCCAGCTTGGGCAGCAGGGCGCCATTGGTGGTGAGCGAGATGTCCTCGATCTGCGGAATCGCGCGGATATCACGAATAAGCGGGATAATACGGCGGCTGACCAGCGGCTCGCCGCCCGTCAGGCGCACGCGACGAA
>DXZV01000080.1:534-1645 GCA_019419485.1 Collinsella sp. | reverse complement strand
GCCCTCCCCCGCCACCAAGCGCACAAAGCGGGCGATTTCCTCGGCGCTGAGCAGCTCGTCGTGCGTGCGGGGTGCCACGCCATCGGCCGGCATGCAGTAAATGCAGCGGAAATTGCACTTGTCGGTAACGGCAATGCGCAGGTAGTTGATATCGCGGCCAAAGCCGTCATGTTGCACGCGCCCGTCCACGCAGTCCCCCCCTCACGCGGCGTTTTATTCTTCGGAAAACATAATACCCCACGGGAGAATCATGCCGACACCCGTACGACAGGACAGGTCGCTTCGAGCAAAACGGACTTTCCAAGCCCATCCTCAGCACAGACCATCACAACATTCGATGCTTTTTCCGATTTTGGCGAAAAACGTCGAATGTTGTGATGATTTGACTTCCCACGGCACCCCGTAGAAGGGCCGGAACGCCCCTAAAGGCCGCCGTCCCAGTGCCGAATCACGAATTCTCGCAGGTCGTTTTGACGTTTCTGGAACGCTTCGCTTCGGTCGCACTTAAGGCCCATAGCGAGCGCGATGGCATTCATCGCCCGGTGCAATTGCAGCTGATGGGCAAACTGAGTCCCGGTGAGGACGATCATCCTAAAGCCCAGCGCACTCAGCGCGGTCATGCGCTCCGCGTCCGACGCGCTACGCTGTTTATCAAGATGGTCCGAGCCGTTGTATTCAATCCCCGCACCACTCGCAGGCGCATATACGTCGATCTCGAAATACCCGGCCTTTGCGAGATACTTGAACTCGTTGGGAACATCGACCCGATAGTTGAGCTCGATCTTGGCGTATCCCAGCCCTCCCTGGGAACGTTTCGCTACGACCATGATTGCGGTGGCCGTCTCCATGGGCGAACGCGCGCCATCGTGCACGCGCCTGAGCACGGCGGCCGCGCGTATAGCCCCCTGGCGAGATCGGTTCTCATTGCAATAAGCAATCAAATCGGCAGCGGTATACCTCTGCCCCATCTCGACATAATCGTCCGTCGACAGATGATTCAAATGGTATCGGGCGCAGATTTCGTAGCCATATTCCAGCTGCTCGGGCTCACTCATCCACGAACCCGCCTGGACAAAGCACATGGCCTCATCAACCACCAGAAGGCCCTCCG
>DXZV01000080.1:0-524 GCA_019419485.1 Collinsella sp. | reverse complement strand
CTCGATAAGATGGCCTGGAGGTACCGGCGCTCCAAACACGTGGCACCTAAATCCAGCCGGCGTCGAGCGCTCAAAATCGAAGTTGACGAGCGTGTCGATATGATCGAGCTCTTCCCGTGGAATACCAAGCGAAACCAGATAGTCGGTAACGATCCCAACTGCCGTTGAAGCCCTCAGCCCCTTGGCATCGAGTCCCAATTTGGGCAAGCTCGCGGTCGGCTCCGCCTCGTTAGCAATCGAGTCCTCATCGTATAGGCTGCTTGCTCGCGAGAGCGGCTCGGACGGGCGCGCCACGTTGTGATACAGCCAGGCAGTCTTATGGGACAGGACGATCGGCAGGTCCATGAGCCCTCCAATGGAGTCGGATAACCAACCTTATTCCCCTGCCCACAGGTCCGCACACCTTCGTGCGCAAGAAAGCGATTCCACCCGATCGAGTGGTAGAAAAACCATCACAACATTCGATGCTTGGTAGCGCGCAGAGATGTGGTGTAAGAGGCGGGGCATGCCCCGCCTCCGCCCTT
>DXZV01000008.1:17402-24696 GCA_019419485.1 Collinsella sp. | reverse complement strand
GTCCAAAGTGGGACGGGCTTTCCGGATGGGCAGGCTTTCGAAAAATGCGTCCCGGAATTTGCCTTTGGAATGGGACGTAGTTTCCCGTTGAGGTGCTTTGCGGAAAGTGCATCCCACTCTGGGCGGTCGAAGTGGGACACACTTTCCCAAAGGCGCTCCAACGGGAAATTGCGTCCCATTATTCGGTCAAGAAACGGGATGCATTTTCCCAATGAGAGCAAAACCGGAAAATGCATCCCACAATCAGCCCTCAAAGTGGGACGCCGTTTCCCAATGAGGCTCAAGCGGAAAATGCATCCCGGAATTTGCGCTCAAAGTGGGATGCGGTTTCCGGTTGAGGGTCTAAGGGGAAAATTCGTCCCAGAATCGACGCTTGAAATGGGATGCAGTTTCCCGATGAGGCACTCGACGGAAAATACATCCCAGAAATGGCCTTTGAGCTGGGATAAGATTTCCGCGGCATCTCGGATTCTCAAAAATGAGACACGCCGTTGGCGAAAATGAGACACGTGATATCGGGCATCGGATGTATCATTTGCAAAAATGAGTCCACTCCACTCGAGTAAAGCGAGGTCCCTCATGTACGTTCCACACCCCCGTATCCGTAGGCTGTCGAAAATCCCGCTTGTTGGGACGGCGGCGCTTGCTGCGTTGATCGCCACGAGCGTCGCCTGCTTCACGGCCACGCCCCAGGTTGCCCAGGCGGCAGACGCGCCCGCAATCACCGATATGACCGAGCAGGATTATCAAGCCCTGGGTCTGGGCACGAGCGAGGACATTCCGGCCGATACCGTTGGCCCCTATTCCACTGATACCCCCACGACGTTTGCCACGCGCAGCGAGGTCTATATGGCAGCTAACGGTAGCCATGGCAATCGCTACACTCTGCGCGACAAGCTCGAGAACGTCGAGCGCGGTGACATTGGCGGCAGCAGCAAACTCACCGATGGCTATGGAAGTGTGTGGGGCGCCGCAAAGTTCTGGCAAAACGTCAACAACTTCGATACGAACAGCGATCTCTACAAGCATAGCGACTACGGTGGCGGCACCTGGTCGTACCTAAGCAACAATGAGTCCTCAACAGTACTCGCCAACGACAACAACGGTTTCTCGGGCATTCACGCCACGAGTGTTGAGTTCTGCAGCGACGCCAGCACGGGCAAAAAGAGCCGCGTTGCCGAGCTCCGTGCCTACGGCGACAGTTCCTCCACGACGATTGACGGCAAGTCATACGCCGGAAAGGTTGAGCTGGTCCTCTACTCGTTTAGCAACGGGCGCACGCGCACTCTCGACACACACCTGCCGGTGGCGGTCAACACTAATATGATGTACGAAGGCCGTTTTAAGTACCTGGATGCCGGTTACCTGCAAGAGCACGACGCCGTCTTTGATGTCGAGGCGGGCGATGTCGATGGCGACGGCGTCGACGAGCTTTTTGTCTACGCGGGCTGCTATGTCGACGAGAACGGCGTGCGCAAGGCTGTAGTCGACATGTATGACTTGGAGGGCGGCAACTGGAAGCAAAGCGTCGTCAAGATCGATGCCGGTAACGCCGCGGACTACACCACGCACAACAAGGGCGGGAACGACTCCTGGACGCAGCTTCAGTCAGCTCCTGTCGTTTCGCTAGCGGCCGGCGACCTCGATCGCGATTTTTGCGATGACCTCGCCATCGTGGTCTCGGCACCCTACGGCAAGAAGAATATTGATAAGTCGACGCATTGCGAGCTGTTTTCGTGGGATGCATCCAAGGGTGCGCTCGTCCATGTCGATGCTCTGGGCGACGCGGGCGCAATCTCCCTCTCCGCGAACGGCAAGACCATGGTCGCTGCGAATGTGACGTTCGGCACGTTTGCCGCCTACGATGAAGAAGGAAAGAAGACGGGTGAAACCGTCACGGGCCTTATTCTTGCGGGCTATGACTGGCAACGCAGCGCTTTTGATTACGGCGCTTCTGACGGCAGCAAGGGGCTGTACGGCGCGCTGTACCGCTACGCGTATTTTGACTCGGAGTCTGGCGAGTTCAAGCTTTCCGATTGCAAGGAATGCAGAGACGGGCTCCTCGCCTCCTATGGGCTGATGCATGTGCCCAACAGCGCATGGAAGGATAGCGCTCAGGATAAGCGCTATCCGTGCACCTTGGCGCCTATTGCCCTTGCCACTGCCAACCTTGACGGCCTGTCCGAGCAGCTGGCGGTCGACGAGGTGCTCGTGGGCGGCGATGTGTTCCGCGACTTTGCCTGCAACACGGCACAGAGCGGGGCTCAGGGCTTGGGGTCCATGGTCGGAACCATGAGCATGAGCGGTCAGCAATACAACAGCAGCAACAAGCATGACCACAAGGGTATAGAGCAGGTGTGGATCAGCGACGTCAAGGCGGGCAGCGTCTCGGGTTCGGACCGCTATAACGAGAGCTTTATCGCCGTGGTGGGCAAGCACCGCGACGAGGACCTGCGCAAGAACGATGACTACTATTGGATGACCGCCTCGCATTTTTCGCTCGACGAGAACGGAAAGGTGCGCCGCGGCGAGGAGCAGGTGATTAGCGAGAGCAACCGTCGCGGCACTACCTACGGCACATTTATCTCGCTCGCGCTGCCCGACGTCGACAACGACAGCGTCAAGATCACGTACAAGGACCGCTACAAGGTCTATACCAACCCGCGCGTGCTTGCCGTGCTGCAGGATGCGCCCTATGTTGAGGATCTGGAGCAGGCATACGGCTATCTGGTGTTGGGCGGCACGTCATACGGAGAGGAAAAGGGCACGGGGACATCCCAGGGCTATACCATTGGCGCCGAGTTGGGCGTTGCCGTCGAGGTGCAGACCGGTCCGCCCCTGGTCGCGATGAATGCTTCAGTCGATTTTGCCGCCGAGGGATGCTATGACTACCGGAGCGAGCGCACGGTCAGCGCAAGCGTAAGCTATGAGTCGCATGCCGGCGAGGGTGACAAGGCCGTGCTCTACACGATTCCGATGGTCTATTACGAGTATGAGATCGAAAATGAGGAAACTGGTGGCAAGGGCGTGATGGCGGCGCCCGTGTCGCTCGGCGCGCAGACCTCGGTCGTTAATGTCGAGGCCTATGACCGCATTGCCAAACAGCACAATATGACGCCGCTCAGCTACTTTTTGACCAACCGGTCGGGAGAACCCGGAACATATCAAACGACGCTCAACGGCGAGACTCCCGTTGGGGATTCCTTTGGCCTGGGCAAGCCTGGCGTAACGCGCGCCTACACGCACGATGGGTTTAACGGCGCCGCCGCGCAGTCGGGGGCGAGCATTGAGCAGACCATCGAAGTCGAGGAGGGCAAGGAGCAGGAGCTCGAGCTCGGCTTGACGCTGAACGGCAGCGTTGTCATGGGCGCGAAGCTCGCAAAGCACGAGTTGTTTGGCGGCCTGTGCTTTGGTGCCAACGCCGGCTTTACTACGGGTAACTCCTCGAGTGAATCGACCGAATACGGCGGCACCGTCGACAACCTGCCCGAGGCCGCGCAGGGCAAGTACGGTTTTGTGTGGCATCTGGGCGTCAACGCGGTGGATGTCGACAAGTTCGAGGCAGACTCGGGCGACAAGCTCGGCACCAAGGACACCGACCAGTTCTGGATCGTGGGCTATGACGTTAAGGACGTCGAGATGCCCGACGCGCCGGCCGTGACGGGCTTTACGGCAAACGCCGTCGATTCGACCAGCGTTACGTTTAGCTGGGACGATGTACTCGCAAACAAGAGTGGCTTTAGCTACGGCGTGGGCATGCTGCAGAGCAATGCGGCGGATGCGGTCGTCAATAGCTGGAAGATTGCCGACAACACGCAGACCTCGATCAAGTGGGATGGGCTGCAGCCCAATACGGAGTATCGATTCGCCATCGCCGCCGTTAAGAATGGATCCACGACCGAAACAGGTATTCGCTCGGCAATCATCACGGTCAAGACCATGCCCGATGGCATGACGATGACCGTGAGCGGACCTGCGGCGGATGCTGCGGAGTGGTCGGATCTTGGATACGACTCTTCGGTTGAGCGCACGGCGGGAAGCCACCTGACGCTCTCGGCGATTGGCCATGTGAAGCAACTCGGTGCCGACGATAGCGAAACAGGGCTGGCACCGACCTATATGTGGTACCGCAAGGGCCGCGGCGAGACAGAGTTTAAGCTCGTGGGTGCCGATGGCAACCTCGCGGCTGGAACGGCCTCAAAGCTCGAGATTGACCTGACCGCAGACGATGACGGTGCGCAGTATTACTGCCACGTGGGATACAACGACGTGGGCCTCGACACCGGCGCGACGCTCGTGAATATCGAGGCCGAGGAGACGGCGCCCACAACGGTGAACGCCACCCCGATCCGCACGCGCCGCCTGTTCTCACAGGCAAGTGCGGGCGCCAAGAAGTTCCTGGACCATACGCTGGTAAACACCGCCGGCCCAACCGATTCCGAAGGCTCAAAGGACCCCGAGACTCCTGAGACCCCGACGAACCCGGACAAGCCCAAGTCCGACAACGGAGCTAAGACCGACACCAAGGTCAAGACTACGACCACAGCGAAGAACCTCGCAAACACCGGCGACCAAACATTCGCCCTAGTCGCCACCGCAGCAGTAGCGGGAGCAACGCTCGTAGTGATAGCCCTTATCATGCTGATCAAGCGCCGCAAGACCCACTAGTAGCCAGTCGAACATATCGACAACCCAAAAACCCGGGTAGCCAAAAAACAGGCCACCCGGGTTTTCTGTTGAGTGGAGACTCCGCAAGCGGAAACTGCATCCCACAATTAGCGCCCGGAACGGGACACATTTTCCCAAAGGGTCCTCAACGGGAAACTGCGTCCCATAATTAGGCCGAGAAATGGGATGAACTTTCCCAATGAGAGCCAACCGGAAACCACGTCCCAGAATCAGCCCCCAAAGTGGGACGCACTTTCCCAACGAGCCTCAACCGGAAAATACATCCCGGAATCCAGCTGAATAGTGGGACACACTTTCCCAATCGGGTCCCAAGCGGAAACTGCATCCCATTCCAGACAAGAATTCCGGGACACACTTTCCGCAAACAAAGAAGGCCACATAACGTGGCCTTCAACTTATATATGTTCGGCGATACACCCAAGACAAGCCGCGCTCCAACAACAGGGCGTCTGTCCGGGCGGAGGTATGTAAGGTTCATCGCGAGTTCCGCACGCAAAGGAGGCCACTTAATGTGGCCTCCGTCTTGCGCAGGACTGTTTGAGCAGGGAACCTTACGTTCCGCGTCACCGGGCAGACGAACCAGTTAAGACGCGCTGCTACTTGATCTTGGTCGTACCTGGCGCCAGGTTGGGGTCGGTCTCGTTGGCCTCGGTCTGGAAGTGCTCGGTGTAGACGTTCTTGCCGTCGCGGAACATCTCGTAGTACTGCATCTTGGCGTAATCCTCGCGCGCCTTGGTGGCAGCCGCGGCCTCGGCGTCGTCGCCGGTGACGTTGGAGGAGAGCGCCCAACGCAGGCTAGCGTCCTCGTAGCCCACCGAGTTGATGGCGGGCAGCGACTCGCGCAGCGTCATGTGCGCTTTCTGGTAGTCGGTCAGCGGTGCGCCAATCAGCTGCATCAGCTGGGTGGACAGATAGTTGGTGGACAGGTCGTCGACCTCACTCGTCTGGTTGCAACCGGCAACGTCGTAGTTGGCCCAGATGATGTAGTCGGTCTGCCACAGACGCTCCTGATGCGTGGCGTCGTCCTCGCCGGTAAACCACTTATCGTTGAACTTGGACGGGAAGAACGGCTGGTGATCGCCCCAGAACACCACGACCACCTTGCGGTCGAGCTTGCTCAAGGCGTTGAGGAAGTAGCGCAGCGCCTGGTCGGACTGCTCGATGCACGAGACGTACTCGTCGACATCGGACAGCGTGCCGTCCTCGATGGTCTTGGCGTCCAGATCGGTCGTGTCGATGTTCAGGTGCATCTGCTTGTCGGCCGGCAGCAGGCCCGTGTCGTAGCCCGAGTGGTTCTGCATGGTCACGTCGAAGATAAACTGCGGATCGGCGTTCTGGTCGAGCAGCTCAAGAATCTTGTCGTAGGTCGCCTGGTCGGTCACCATGCCGCGCAGGGTATCGGCGCCTTGGAAATCGTTGATGGACAGGAACTGGTCAAAGCCAAAGTCCTTGTAGACGTTCTCGCGGTTCCAGTTGGTGGCGTGGTTGGGGTGCATGGCCGTGGTGGAATAGCCGAGCGACTTGAACTGCTCTGCTAGATTCCCGGTCGTTTCCATGTTGTAGATGGTGTAGGGGTACACGCCCGAGCCCAGGTTGGCCATGGAGTTGCCGGTCATAAACTCAAACTCGGTATTGGCGGTGCCGCCGCCGTAGGCGCTCACGTAGAGCTTGCCGCGGCTGAGGCAGTTGGACAGGTTTTTAAAGTACTGCGGACCCTCGTAGCCGGCGCGCATGTTCTGGTAGATCGACAGATCCGAGAAGGTCTCGTTCATGATGGCGATGACCGTGGGCTTCTCGCTGTCGAACTGCTCCTTTGCGGCGGTGCGCTCGTCGCTCTTGGCGGCGTCGGACTTGTCGTAGGCCTTGGCGTACTTTTTGAGCGTGGCCTTGGCATCGTCGACGGAGTAGTCGGCGGGTTTGGGCGGCTTGATGGACTGCGCTGCACTAATAAAAGCGGGCAGGTAGCCCTCGCGCCAGTAGCTCTCGAGCGGGCGCCAGGTGTAGACGGTGATGCCGAGAGTGTTGTAGTAGTCGATGAGCGTGACATGCGCGGTCACGCCACCCAGGCACAGCACGGCGACGAGCAGGTTGGTGAGCAGCATGCGCTTGGCGTTGGCGGCACCCTTCTGACGGTGCGGTGCCACCAGGCCGGCGTACTCGCATAGCAGCATGGCGATGGCGGTAAAGCCCATGGATAGCACGCAGAACAGCGAGATCGAGAAGGTGTAGCCGGTGCCGGCGACCGCAGCGGCGGTGGAAATGGCCGAAAGGTCGCCCGGCTGGATGGGCATTGATTTAAACGTGATGACGAAGAACTCGGCAATGCCCAGGACAAAGAGGGCAAAGGCCAGGACCGCGGGAGCTGCGCCGTGGCGCTGGAACAGGAAGAACAGGCCGACCATGAGCGTGGTGATGATGGCCCACTCGAGCAGGATGCACAGGGGGTAGACCCAGGTAAAGTCGTGGTTGGACGAGACCTCCATGCCCAGCAGCGCAAAGACGCCGGCGAGCAGCAGGCACAGGACGGCGGCGACGAGCGGTTTGCCCACAAAGGCGCCGCGCAGGCGGGCGAGCTTGCCGGTGGGGGCGGGGGCATCGGTAGCAG
>DXZV01000008.1:6748-17392 GCA_019419485.1 Collinsella sp. | reverse complement strand
TTGGCCTCGCGCAAAACAAGGTAGACGGTCGCCGCAAGACCGACGAGCGAGATGGCGGCAGCGAACATGCTGAGACTCCTCACAAACTTAAAACCTACGAAAGCGGGGGTTTACCCGATTGTTACCTAAATATGCGCTGCATTTGCGGGCTGCGCACAACAACCAGCCATATTAACGCGCATGTGCGGCGGTGTGGCGCAATGTAGTGGTGACCTGCGCGATAATGGACGGGAATTACACGGAAACGTAAAGGCTTCTTAAAGAAATGGCGAGGATAGAGCTATGGGCGAGCAGGTTTGTATGACGGGTGCCGAGTACTGCGGCGGAGCTGCGGGCGTGGATACGAACGGCTACCCGGTCGAGACCACGGGCAATGCGGTGCTGGACATCTTGGAGCATCGCTCGTCTACGCGTGCCTTCGCGCGTGATGACGACGACCGTCCCGTGGCGGTGACCGACGAGCAGCGGGCGGCGATTCTGCACGCGGCGAGCCGTGCGCCGTCGGCGGGTGCCATGATGATGTATTCCATCGTGAGCATCCGCGAGCAGGCTACGCTCGACCGCCTGGCCGACCTGTGCGACCACCAGCCCATGATCGCCAAGGCGCCCTGGGCACTAATATTTGTGGTCGATTATGCCAAGTGGATCGATCTGTTTGAGCATGTGGGTTGCTTTGAGCCCGAGTTTGTAGAGCGTACGGGCAAGTCGCCCCGTCGTGCACCGGGTCTGGGCGACTTTGCCATTGCGGCGCAGGACGCCGTGGTCGCCGCGCAAAACGCCGTGGTTGCCGCCGAGGCCCTGGGGCTGGGGAGCTGCTATATCGGTGATATCGTCGAGAATGCCGAGGAAGTTGCCGAGCTGCTCGATCTGCCGCCCTATACCATGCCGCTGTCGATGCTCATCATCGGCACGCCCCGTAAGGAGCGTCCGGCGATCGCGCACCCCGTGGTGAACCTGGTGCACGAGGAGCGCTACTGCCGTGCGGATGCCGCGACTATGGATGCGCAGGTGGCCGAGATGGATGCGATGTTTCGCCCGCATGCCCGCGAGGTGGGCGAGCGCGTGGTGGATATCTATACCCGCAAACACACCAGTCCCTTTATGGCCGAGATGAGCCGCTCCATGGAGTGGTGGTTCAAAAATTGGCTCGGAAAATGACGAATGTGACAAGGGGACGGTCCCTTTGTCACATTCCATATCGCCGCGGTAGCCTAAAGACTGTATAAATCTTTATCTAGCTGGGAAAACAGTGCATTAAAACATGGGCCGATTACCTATAATCCCTTCGAACGTTAAAGTTGGGAGGAAACCGGCTTATGGAACAAAAGGCCAAGGAGGCAGCCTCGCACGCTGCGATTCCTGTGAGCATCTCGGCGATGCTCGTCACGCTGGGCGTGGTGTACGGCGATATCGGCACCAGCCCTATGTATGTAACCAAGGCGCTCGTTGCCGGCAACGGCGGCATCGGAAGTGTGACGGAGGAGTTCGTGCTTGGCGCGCTCTCCCTTGTCGTGTGGACGGTCACGCTGCTGACCACCATCAAGTATGTGCTCATCTCGCTGCGCGCCGATAACCATGGTGAGGGCGGCATCTTTGCCCTGTACAGCCTGGTCAAGCGCTGCGGCAAGTGGCTTATCATCCCCGCCATGCTGGGTGGCGCCGCGCTGCTCGCCGACGGCATCCTGACGCCGGCCGTTACCGTTACCACGGCCATCGAGGGCCTGCGCACCATCCCGGCGGTCCATGCCGTGCTGGGCGATGACCAGGGCCGCGTCGTCGCCATTACGCTCGCCATCATCATCGCGCTCTTCTTGGTACAGCGCATCGGTACGGCCAAGATCGGTCACGCCTTTGGCCCCATCATGACGCTGTGGTTTCTGTTCCTGGGCGGTACGGGTCTGTTCTTTGTCTTCCAACACCCCGCCGTGCTGCTGTGCCTCAACCCGGTGCGCGGCATCGCCTTTTTGCTAAGCCCCAACAACCACGCGGGCATCATGATTCTGGGCAGCTGCTTCCTCGCCACCACCGGTGCCGAGGCGCTCTACTCCGACATGGGCCACGTCGGCCGCGGCAACATCTACGCCACCTGGCCGTTCGTTAAGTGCTGCTTGCTGCTTTCCTATATGGGCCAGGGTGCTTGGCTTATGAACAACGCTGCCAACCCCGAGCTCATGGGCATTGCCGACCTCAATCCGTTCTACCAGATGCTCGCCCCGGGCCTGCGCCCGTTTGCCGTCGGCCTTTCCACCATCGCGGCCATCATCGCCTCGCAGGCGCTCATCACCGGCGCATTCTCGCTGGTGTCCGAGGCCAGCCGCCTGGACCTTATGCCGCACATGCAGGTCTTCTACCCTGCCGAGACCAAGGGCCAGCTCTACATCCCCATGGTCAACAACGTCATGCTTGTCGGCTGCGTCATCGTGGTGCTGCTGTTCCAGAACTCGGCGCATATGGAAGCCGCCTACGGCCTTGCCATTACGCTGACTATGATGTGCACCACGCTGCTGCTCTTCTTCTACCTGCACGAGGAGCGCAAGCTCAAGGTTACTCCGTGGATCTTCGCTGCCTTCTTCCTTTTGCTCGAAGGCTTCTTCTTCGTAAGCTCGCTCACCAAGTTCTTCCACGGCGGCTACTTCACCATCCTCATGGCTGCACTCATCATGGGCATTATGGTGTGCTGGTACAACGGCACGGCGGTCGAGCAGCGCCAGTTTACGCTGCTGCCGCTGCGCAGCTACCTGCCGCAGCTCAAGCGCCTGCGTGACGACGACCGTTACGAGCGCATGAGCGACAACGTCGTGTACCTGACCAAGGACGCCCATACCGACTACATCGACCGCGATATCGTCTATTCGATCTTGGACAAGCATCCCAAGCGCGCCCGCGCCTGGTGGTTTGTGAATGTCGAGACCATGGACGAACCGCACACCTTTGCCTATTCGGTCGAGACGTTCGGCACCGACTACGTGTTCCGCGTGCATCTGTACCTGGGCTACAAGATCAACCAGCGCGTCAATGCCTACCTGCGTCAGGTTGTTCAGGACCTGGCTGCCACCGGCGAGCTGCCGCCGCAGACGCATGACTACTCGGTCTACAAGGATCCGGGTAACATCGGTACGTTCAAGTTCGTCCTGATCCGTAAGCTTCTGGCGCCCGAAAGCGATGTGGAGCCCAGCGAGCGTACGGCCATCACGCTCAAGTACATCATTCGCCGCGCCGCCGGCACGCCTGCACGCTGGTACGGCCTGGAGAACTCCAACGTGAGCTTTGAGTACGTGCCGCTGTTCACCAAGTTCAAGGCCGTGAACAAGATGCAGCGCCTGGCTCCCAACGAGCGGCCGTAGACGTCGGCGGCTACACGGAGTTGGTTTTTGATGGATAAGCATGAGGCCGGGGAGGTAAACATGGATACAAAGGCGCTCGATGGCCGTGAGGCGGTGGTCGAAATGATGCGTGAGGCGCGTGTCGACGCTGCCGAAGATCGGTTCTTTACGAATCGGGCCAACATGGACATGGCCGATCGCGTAATTTCGATCGTGGCACTGGTATTTGGAGCGGTGTGCGTGTGTGCCCTGCTCGCGCACGTGCTGTTTGTCTAGCGACTGCCGGTCGTAGAAGGCTTTACACTTAGAACCACCACGAGGGAAAACCACCACAAAGGTGCCTGTCCCCTTTGTGGTGGTTTTTATTTTTGAGGGAGGGGTACGGTGTCTATGGACGTCCGTGCGGACGGCGATATTGCCGATAACTTTTGGTGGCGGCGCACAACGCTGACGCGCCGCACTCCTCTGTATGACGCCTGCGTATCGGCGGGGCTGCTGGTCGCAGCGACGATTGTGGGCGCGCTGCTCGACCATCCGGGTCTCGCGCCGAGCATCATGATCGTCTATGTGTTCGCCGTTCAGCTGTGCGCATTCTTTACCTGGAGTCGCCTGTATTGCTTGCTGAGCTCGGCTGCCGCCGTGGCGCTCTACAACTTCTTGTTTGTCGACCCGCGCTACTCGCTGTCGCTTATCGACCGCGTCTATCCCGGCATGTTCTTCATCATGTTCGTGGTCTCGCTTGTGTCGAGCTCGATTGCGTTGGCCCTGCGCCGCGCCTTGGCGCAGGCTGCCGCCAGCGACCGTCGCACGCATATGGTGCTCGAGACTAACCGCATGCTGCAGCGGTGCGCCGACCAGCAGCAAATTATCCATGCCATGGCAACGCAGCTGGCGCGTCTTTCGGGCTGTCCGGTCGTGTGGTACAGCGCCGACGCCGACGATGATGACCTGCTGCCGCGTGCGACATACACGGCCGTGGGCGATGCCGCGCCGGTGCACGAACTGGCGCCGCAGATGCCGCCGCGGCTCTCGGCGTCCGCCTATGTGGGAACGCCGCTCGATGCCACCTATGGCGGCTCGGCGTTTTATGGCATCTACCTGACGGTCCGCACAGGTGACGGCTTCGTGCGCTCGGGCGACCCCGCCTCGGTGGTGGGCGTGCTGGCTATCGTTGCCGAGCCCGACGTGCTGACGCACGAGGAGCGGACACTTGCCGATGCCATCGTGAGCGAAGGCGAGCTGGCACTCGATCGCGCCCGCGCCATGGAGGCCCGCGAGGAGGCGGCGGTGCTCGCCAAAAACGAGCAGCTGCGCGCCAACCTGCTGCGCTCCATCTCGCACGACCTGCGCACGCCGCTCACCAGTATTTCGGGCAATGCCGATGTGCTGCTCGACCAGGGCTCGACCGGCACCGCCGTGCTCGATAGCCAGACGCGCCGCGGCATGCTTCTGTCCATTCGCTCGGATGCGCAATGGCTCAACGCCACCGTCGAGAACCTGCTCGCCATCACCAAGCTCGAGGGCGGCGGTATGCGCCTGTCGACCACGCTCGAGCTCATGGACGATATCGTCGAGGAGGCGCTGCGCCACGTGAACCCTGCCGTGCGCGAGCACGACCTTAAGGTGGTGGCGTGCGATGAGCCGGCGCTCGTCAACGTCGATGCGCGCCTGATGGTGCAGCTGGTGGTCAATCTGGTGAACAACGCCATCACCTATACGCCCACAGGCTCGCATATCGTGATCTCGATTAGCGTCGACGATGGTCGCGTGGCGTGCTCGGTGGCCGATGATGGTCCGGGTATCGCACCCGAGGATCGCGAGCGGATCTTTGAGTCGTTCTATACCGCCAACCATGGTCTGGCCGACAGCCACCGCAGCGTGGGCCTGGGTCTTTCGCTCTGCCGTTCCATTGCGTTGGCGCATGGCGGTAGCATAGAGGTTGCCGCGGCGGACCCGCACGGTTCGGTCTTTACGATTGAGCTTCCCGCCGCCGACGTTTCGTTTGATAAGGAGTAGCGCTGTGTCGAACTCTGCCGTAAAACCGCTCATCTTGGTCGTTGAGGACGACCCAGCTGTTCGCAACCTTATCGTTGCCGCGCTCGAGGCGCACGGCTTGCGCCATATGGCCGTGGAGACCGCCCATGCCGCCATCGCCGCCGCCTCGTCGCAGGCGCCGAGCATTGTGCTGCTCGATCTGGGCCTGCCCGATATGGACGGCGTCAAGGTGGTGGAGTCGGTGCGCGCATGGTCGGGCATGCCGATCATTGTGGTCTCGGCACGCAGCGAGGATGCGGACAAGATTCGCGCACTCGATGCCGGCGCCGACGACTATCTGACCAAGCCGTTTTCGGTCGAGGAACTGCTCGCGCGCATTCGCACGACGCTTAGGCGTCTTTCGTATGCGCAAACGGGTGGCGTTGCCTCCGAGGGCTCGTTCGATACCGGTGAGCTGCATATCGATTTTGATGCCGGCATCGCCACGATGGATGGCGAGGAGCTGCATCTGACGCCGATCGAGTACAAGCTCCTGTGCCTGCTGGCGCATAACGCCGACAAGGTGCTGACGCACCAGTTTATCCTGCACGAGATTTGGGGCACGGCAACTAAGAGCGATCTGGCGAGCTTGCGTGTCTTTATGGGCACGCTGCGCAAGAAGATCGAGTCCGACCCCGCGCATCCGCGCTATATCCAAACGCATGTGGGTATCGGTTACCGATTGGTCACCCAGGGATAGGCTGGCATCCGCCATCCCACTATAAGTTGCGGTGAAATACGGTCTAAATTTGCCTAATTCCAGGCAAAACAGTCCGTATACCACCGCAACTTTGTTATTTGCCCTTGGGCTTGCTGGCGTAGAACTTCTTCTTTTTGGGCTTGCCTGCGCAGGCGGGCTTGCCGTCGCCGCGCGGCCCTCGGTCGCCGGCCTGTGCGTGCGCGTGCGCTGCCGCATGGGGCTTGCGGGCCTCGGGGTTGCGCAGCTCTTCGGTTCGCTCGGCAATTTCCTCGGCGCTAAAGCCGACCTCGGCCATGGCATCCTCGATGGGCAGTCGGCGCACGATATAGCAATGGTGCACCTTCTGGTTGCGTGCGAAATCCTCGGGGATGGTCTGCGCCGTAATGTCCTCCAGCACGACGCCCGCGCGTGCGAGCTTGCGCGTCTCGGGGCGGAAGCCGCGCAGGTTGCAGCTAAAGATGGCATGGCCGCCCTGTGCGAGCAGGCGAGATACGCCGGCCAAAAGCTCAACATGGTCGCGCTGGACATCCCAGGTGCGGCGGCCCATCTTGGACGAGTTCGAAAACGTGGGCGGGTCGACAAAGATCAGGTCCCAGCGGTTGCGCGTCTGGCGCTGATCGCGAATCCAGGCGAGCACGTCATCGCGCACAAAGTGATGCTGCGGCCCCACAAAGCCGTTCTGTCGCATGTTGCGCTCGGCCCAGTCCAGATAGGTGTTGGAAAGGTCGACCGTCACAGTTTCCTCGACGCCGCCGTCTGCCGCATAGCAGGTGGCGGTGCCGGTGTAGGCGAACAGGTTGAGGAAGCGCCGCGCCTGCTTGGCGTGCTCGCGCACCAGGCTGCGGGTGACGCGGTGGTCCAGGAAGATACCCACATCCAGGTAGTCGTCAAAGTTGACGGCAAAGGTGAGCCCGCCCTCTTCGATGAGTGGCAGGCGACGGCGTGCGATGTTGGCGCGTTCGCCCGATGCGCCCTTGCCGGCGCCCTGCTTGCCGTACTGCGAACCGCCGCGCGAACGCATGCGGGCCTTGGCGTGCACATGCTCTGCCGGGACATCTAGGATGCGCGGTGCGATGGCCAAGATGTCGAGCATGCGGGCCTGGGCTAGCGCGGGGTCGATGGTCTTGGGCGCGGCGTATTCGGCGATGACGAGCCAGCGGCCCGGCGTCTGCGGGCAGCCCTCGTACAGGTCAATGGCGGCGGAGTAGTCGGGCAGGTCGGCATCGTAGACGCGGTAGCAGCTCACGCCCTCGCGCTTTGCCCACTTGCGACGCAGGCGTGCGTTCTTGCGCAGGCGGTTGGCGAACTGTTCGGATTCGGGGATGAGCACGGGCAGCGGCTTGCCGTCGCCCAGGTCGAGCGTGGCGGCAGGTTCGGGCATGGGAGTGTCGGCGGCTTCGTCTTGAGCGTCTGCGGTCTGCTGTTCGGCATCTGCGCTGGTCGCAGCTTCGAATGCCGCGGCGGCGTGGTCGAGCGAGGGCCAGACCTCAATAGCCGCCTCCTCGTTATTGGGCATGACGGCGATGGAGCGCGCAGGCTCGGCATGGAGCGCGCGGGTCATAAGGCCATCGCGGGCGAGCGTGGCGACCGGTGCCGAAGCGAGTTCGGGCGCGCGGCGCAGCTCGCCGACCAGCGTCATGGCGTCGTGCATGAGCGAAAGCGGGGTCTCGGTGGTGTCTGCGACTACGGCGGCGCCGGCGACAGCGCCTGCATGGTCCAGCACGGTGGCTGGTTTGGCAGCGCAGAAGTCGACGAAACGCTTGTAGCCGGCGCACTTGATCATACGCTCGGCAGTCTTGCGGGCGGCGGGGTCGATGTCTACGGCCACGATGCGCGCCTGGCGCTCGCGCGCCGTCGCCTCGCGCTCGCGCGCCTCGGCAAGCAGTTGTTCCCATAGGTCGGCATCATGCAGCTGCCAGCCCTCAAAACCCCAGTGCTCGCGCGCGGCACCCGGGGCGCGGTCGGTCAGGATATTCACGGCCTCCAGCAGCAGACCGCCGCCGGCGCACGAGGCATCGATCAGCGTGGGCAGGGCTTCATTCTCGTAATCATCGGCCGTCAGCTCGCGCTCGCACAGTGCGGTCCAGCCGACCTGCGCCAGCACCAGAGCGGCGTAGTCGGGGCGCAGCACGTGCGCGCCCTCGCCGGCACGGGTCGCCGCGGGCGGCAGGCGCTTGAACAGCGGGTCGCCCGAAAGGTCTAGGCTTATGCTCGCGCGGCGCTGGCGCAGCGAAAGCAGTAGGTGAACATCGGGGTCGGCGGCATCGACGTCGGCGCGACGGCCCGTGGTCTCGGCCAGGCGGTCGCACAATGCGTCCTTGGCGCGCAGGGCCGAGAAGCGCGTGTTGCGCAGCTGCTCGGTCACGCCGCGGGCGGTAATGGCGATGGTGGCGCCGGGGCGGACGATGCTCTCCCAGGCGATGTCGTAAACGCTATCGTACAGTTCATCGGCATCCTGCGCCTCAAAGCGCCCGAGTACCACGAACACGCGGCTCGCCAGGCGCGACCACAGACAGGCGCGGTAGCCTTCTTCGAGCTCGCCCTCAAACGTGGCGCGGCCCTTCAGCCGGCGAACATGCGAAAGCCCGAGGCGTTTAAGCTCATCGGCGAGTGCGGACTCAAAGCCCTCGGGGCAGCTTGCGTAAAATTCCATGGGTGACCTCTCTGGTTGCGTCGCTCCATTATATGATGGATGCTTCGTTTGCCCTTATCCTCGAAAGGAACCCATATGATTGATGCGTGCCCCGAATCCGCTGTGCTCTTTTTTGACGTGGACGGCACGCTGGCGTCGTTCGATCCCGACGATATGACCGATAAGGACTTCAATGCAGTCCATCCGTCGAAGTCCGTTATCGATGCATTTGGTCGCCTGCGCAATGCGGGTCACCGGGCATTTATCTGCACGGGTCGCCCCTTGTGGCTGATTGCCGATGGCCTGCGCGCGCTGAACCCGGCGGGTATCGTTGCCATGGCGGGGGCGACGCTCGAGGTCGAGGGCCGCGTGGTGCATGAGGACTGCTTTGACGAAGACATTGTTGAGGAGCTTGCGCATCGCGTTGTGGATGCCGGCATCGAGGTTTTTTTCGAGTCCAATGCTGCGACCTTTGCGCTGGAGCCTGTGGGCGTTGAGCGCTCGTCTTTAATCGGTACCTCTGTGGTGCACAGCGCCGAGGAGATGCGCATCGACGGCAGCTTGCGCGTGGGCAAGGTATGCCTCAATGTGCCCAGTTTGGCTCGTGTAGCCAACGATGACGGCTTTATCAATCGCAACTTTGAGCTGTGCAACACCGGTGGTCAGAACCGCGAGCTGAGTCCCAAGGGTATTGACAAGGGCGTGGGCGTGGCGCGAGCGCTGGCGTATCTGGGCCGCGAGGGAAATGCGCGCACTTTTGGCTTTGGCGATTCGGGCAACGACCTGGGCATGCTCGCTGCGGTCGAGACGGCTGTCGCCATGGGCAACGCCATGCCCGAGGTCAAGGCGGTCGCCGACTACGTGACCGACGATGTCGAACACGACGGCACCGTCACGGCGATGCAGCATTTCGGCCTCATCTAATGAATCCCGCGTTCTGACGTTTGCTCAAACTGCGACTCTTTGCTTTTGCATGCTCAATCGATTTATCAATCCAAACACTGAGGTGTTTATACCGTTCGCCGAGAAGATAAAAACCCGCAGCTCACGCCTTGATAAACGTAGGTAAAGTGTTTAGCAGTGCAACGCCCATGTGCAAGCGAAAGGAATCAGGCAGATGGCAATCAAGGTGTTCGCTGACGGTGCAAACCTCGAGGGCATGCTCGACATGTACGAGAACGGCAACGTTCAGGGTTTCACGACCAACCCGTCCCTTATGAAGAAGGGCGGCGTGACGGATTACCGCGCGTTTGCCAAGGAGGTCCTGGCCCACATCACCGACGTTTCCGTCTCGTTTGAGGTCTTTGCCGACGACGTCGAGACCATGGAGGTCGAGGCCCGCGAGATCGCTACCTGGGCCGACAACGTCTACGTCAAGATTCCGTGCGTAACCACCAAGGGCGAGTCCACCGCCGAGCTGGTCCACAAGCTTTCGGCCGACGGCATCAAGGTCAACGTCACCACTATCTTTACGCCTAAGCAGGTCGATGAGATGGTCGAGGCCGTTGACGCTGAGACGCCGTCTATCATCTCGCTTTTTGCCGGCCGCATCGCCGATACCGGCGTCGATCCCATTCCGTTTATGACGGAGTCGGTCAAGAAGGCCGCCGCCAAGCCCAACTGTGAGGTCCTGTGGGCATCCACGCGCGAGCTCATCAATATTTACCAGGCCGAGGCCTGCGGTTGCCAGATTATTACGGTGCCCAACAACATCCTGGCCAAGCGTAAGAACATCGGCCGCGATCCGTACGAGGTCTCGCTCGACACCGTCCGCGGCTTTGCCAAGGATATCGCCTCGCTCGGCTTCCATATTCTGCCGTAAGCAAGGGTACCCCCTGCAGCGACGTGCAAAATCGCGAGTTTTCAGCATGGTAAAGACTTTTACCAGCTGGTTGAAGCACGGAACGGCCCCCGTTTTGGCTCTAGAACCGCCAAAACGGGGGCCGTTTTTGCTT
>DXZV01000008.1:3875-6738 GCA_019419485.1 Collinsella sp. | reverse complement strand
ATCGGGAGATGCTGAAAACTCGCGATTTTGCACGCCGTGAAGAGGGGGACGTCCGCTTTGGCGGCTATTTGCCCTGCACCATGGTGAGCGAGATCTTTTTGCGGTCGCGATCGACCTTCTCGACCCACACCTTGACCGTGTCGCCGACGCGCACCACGTCGCTCGGGTGCTTGACGAAGCGGTTGGCCAGCTTGGAGATGTGTACGAGGCCGTCCTGGTGCACGCCCACGTCGACGAACGCGCCAAAGTCGACGACGTTGCGCACCGTGCCCTTGAGTTCCATGCCGGGTTCCAGGTCGTCGATGGAAAGCGCTGAGCGGCTAAAGACCACCTCGGGCGCGTCGTCGCGCGGGTCGCGACCGGGCTTCTTGAGCTCGTTGACAATGTCGATGAGCGTGAGGGTGCCGCAGTCCAGGTCGCTTGCCAGCGCCGAGATGCTGCCCAGACGGCGCTCGATGTCGGGCACGCCGCCGCGGCTGAGCTCGCTGGCTTTAACGCCTGCGCGCTCCAGGACGGCCGTGGCCACCTCGTAGCTCTCGGGGTGGACGCTTGTCGCGTCGAGCGGGTTCTTGCCGCCGCTGATGCGCAGGAAGCCCGCGGCGTTGAGATATGCCTTGGGTCCCAGCTTGGGGACCTTTTTAAGCTGGCGGCGATCGGTAAAGGCGCCATTTTCCTCGCGGTAGGCCACGATATTCTTGGCCACGCTCGGCGTGATGCCCGATACATATCTCAGCAGGCTTGCGCTCGCGGTGTTTACGTCGACGCCCACGCGGTTGACGACGTCCTCCACCACGTGGCCCAGGGTGCGCGAGAGTTCGGCCTGGTCAAGGTCGTGCTGGTACTGGCCAACGCCGATGGACTGGGGCGGAATCTTGACGAGTTCTGCCAGCGGGTCCTGCAGGCGGCGGCCCAGGCTCATGGCGCCGCGTACGGTGACGTCCAGGTCGGGATATTCCTGGCTGGCAAGCTCGGAAGCGGAGTACACCGATGCGCCGGCCTCGTTGACGATGGTGTATCGCAGCCCAGGTGCCTGCTCGGCGATGAACTCCGAGACGACTTCCTCGGTCTCGCGGCTGGCGGTGCCGTTGCCGATGACGATGGTGTTGACGCCGTCCTTCTTGACGAGGCGGGCGAGCTCGCGCTTGGTGCCGGCGACGTCGTGGCGCGGCTTGGTGGGGTAGACCACGCCGTGGTCGAGCAGCTTGCCGGTCTCGTCCATGACGGCGACCTTGCAGCCGGTGCGGTAGCCCGGATCGAGCGCGAGCACGCGGGCGCCGCGCACGGGGCGTGCCGAGAGCAAGCCTTCGAGATTCTTGGCAAAGACGTTGATGGCCTCGGTCTGGGCGCGAACGGTGAGTTTGGCGCGGGCCTCGCGCTCCAGCGAGGGAGCCATGAGGCGCTTGTAGCCGTCGGCGATAGCGGCGTCAAAGACGGGCGCGAAGACGCCCTGGCGACGGGGCCAGCGGCTGCCGAGGCGCGCCGTGGCGGCAGCGCCGTCGACGTTCACGCGCACGCGGAGCTTGCCTTCGCGCTCACCGCGGTCGATAGCCAGCACGCGGTGGTTGGGTATACGGCGCAGTGGCTCATCATAGCTGTAGTACGGCTCGTAGGGAGTCTTTTCGGCGGGGTCGGTGGCCTCGACGACGATGTCGGCGGTGTTTTGCGTAAAGGCGCGCAGGTCGGCGACGTTCTCGGGGTCCTCGGCTACCGTCTCGGCCACGATGTCGGCGGCGCCGGCGAGCGCCTTCTCGGGCGTGTCGAAGCCGGCCTCCTCGTTGACGTATGCCGCGGCGGCGTCGAGTGCGCTGCCCTTGGCCGAGGCCTGCATGATGACCATGTTGGCGAGCGGCTCCAGGCCGGCCTCGCGGGCCTTTTGCGCGCGGGTCATGCGCTTTTTGCGGTAGGGCTTGTAGAGGTCCTCGACACGCTGGAGCTGCGTGGCCTCGCGAATCTGCTGTTCGAGTTCGGGCGTGAGCTTGCCCTGGGCGTCGATGAGCAGAATGACGTCCTCTTTGCGCTGCTCAAGATTGCGCAGGTAGGACAGGCGCTCGTCGAGTGCGCGCAGGGCGACGTCGTCCATGCCACCCGTGGCTTCCTTGCGGTAGCGCGAGATAAAGGGAATGGTGTTGCCCTCGTCGATGAGCTTGACGGCTGCCTCGATGTTGTCAGCCTTAAGGTTGAGCTCGTGGGCGAGCTGGGCGATAAGATCCATGGGACTCCTTGCGTTTGAGGTGCGTTTGCAGCACAGGGCTACCAAGGATACCACCCGTCCCAAAAGACTGTTTTGGGCCCGCGTCACGAAAACGGCCTATCTACTACGTTTAACCCATATGGGTCGACCATTCCCCGGTTTTCAGAGAATACGCAAGCCGTCTACCTGCGGTTTTTATTTCGCGAAATTCGGCATGGTTGAGGGCGATCGGTTAAACGTAGTAGATAGGCCCATTTCGTGGCGAACGAATCAAGCCGAGGTGCAAAATGGCCCCCGCTCCAGAAAAATCATTGGCAACGTAGCAAAAAGCCCCGCGGGCAGGAGGCTGCTCGCGGGGCAAAGAAGAGGGGCTTGTTGATGGCGGGCCAAGGCGCTCGGCGGGGAGTTTGCCGCGGCTCGCTCTTAAGGCGTTACAGCTCGACGAGCTGGCCGGTCTCGGCGGCCTCCTTGATAGCGTTAAGCAGCGTGAGCGTCTTGACGTTGTCGGCGGGGGTCACGACGGGCTCGACCTCGCGGCGAACAACCTTTACAAAGTGCTTGAGCTGCATCTTGTGCGGCAGTGCCGGGTCGACAGCCGGAATCTCCATCTGCAGCGGCTTGTGCCAGTTAGAGGCGCCGTCGTAGGAGAACTGGTGCAGGCGGGGCAGCGAC
>DXZV01000008.1:367-3865 GCA_019419485.1 Collinsella sp. | reverse complement strand
GGGCGCCCAGGGTTCCGCCGATAAAGTAGGCGTCGGCGTCGAAGGGGCGGTACTGCGGATCCTCGCGAGCGGTTGCCTCCCAGTTCCAGGGGCTGGCGGTGGCGTCGGAGATGGTCATGCTTGCGAGCGCGCCATCGGCAAAACGGACGTTGACCACGGCGGAGTCCTCGGTCTCAAAACCGCGGGCGGCGCTGGACTGCATGCCCTGGACGGCAACGGGCTCGCCCAGCAGGTAACGGAGCAGGTCGACGTCGTGCACCAGGTTGACCAGGATCGGGCCAGCACCCTTCTTGCGGCGCCACTCGACATCGAAGTACTCGTCATTCTTATAGATCATGTAGTGGAAGCTCGACACGGTGAGCTTGCCCAGCTCGCCGGACTCGATAATTTCCTTGGCCTTGTTGACGAAGGGGTTGTGGCGACGGTGCTGACCCACGAGCACGGGCACGCCGGCGGTCTCGGCCTCGGCGGCGAAGGCCTGGGCATCCTCAAGATCGTTGGAAATCGGCTTTTCGACCAGCGGCACGATGTTGCGCTTCACAGCCTCGCGGGCAACGCCCAGGTGCAGGTCGTTGGGGGTGGCGATAATGACGGCCTCGGGCTTGATCTCGTCCATCATCTGGGCGGGATCGGTGAAGAACGGCACGCCGGCGGCCTCGGCCGTGGCGCGGGCGCCCTCAAAGGCGTCGGCGATGGCGACGAGCTCGGCCTCGGGCTCCTCGGTGACAAAGCGGATGTGGTTGCGGCCCATGGCGCCGGCGCCGATAACGGCAATGCGGACGGGGTTGAGCTCAGACATTTCGACTCCTTAATACTGGTGGCGGTGGAATGCGACAAAGGGGCTGTCCCTTTGCCGCATCGGTAGAATTAAGCGGATTTCTTCTTGCTGTCGGAGACCATCATGTAGACGGTGAGCACGACGGCGATGGCGGCGATCACAATGGCGCCGTAGAAGGACTGCTGGTAGGCGGCGCTGCCGGCCTCGGCGTGATACAACACGGCGGTGATGGGCTGGCTGATCCAGGTGGAAGCGGCGTAGCCCAAAAACATGATGCCGTAGTTGACGCCGATGTTGCTGGTGCCAAAGGCGCCTCCGGTGAGCGGCGGGTAGATGACGAGCAGGGCGCCAAAGCTAAAGCCGAGCAGGGCGAGTGCCACAAAGAACATGCTCTGCGTGAAGCTCATCGACATGATGACGAGCGCGACGATGGTGACGACAAGGCTGATGAGCAGCGACTTATAGGCGCCGAGCTTGTCGATGATCTGGCCAAAGGACAGACGGCCAACCAGGTTGGCGCAGGTGTTGACGGAGACCACCACACCGCCGAGGGCGACGGCCGCGGCGCTCGTGGGGTCGGCGAAGAGCTGGACGGCGGCGATGGAGGCAACCTTGCCCACGAGCAGGGTGCCTGCAGTGGCAGCAAAGGCGAAGGTGACGATGAGGACCCAGAAGCGCGGGGTCTTGACCATCTCGCCTGGGGTGAGGTCACCGAAGGTACCGGCATGTGCGCCGCCCTTAGGGGCCTCGAAGCCCTCGGGCAGCCAGCCGGCCTCGGGGGCCTTCAGGAACAGGGCGGAGGCGGCAATCGTCACAAAGAAGATGACGCCGAGCGCCTTAAGGGCGCCAAAGATGCCCAAGCTCGGGATGAGCAGCGAGGCGAGCACCGGGGACAGCACGGCGGGGCCGGCGGTCGAAGCGGCCAGGGTGATGCCGGAGGCGAGACCCTTCTTGTCGATGAACCACTTTTGGCCGGTGGTGAGCGCCGGGTTGTAGCCCAGACCGTTGCCGACGGCGGCGACGAGCGAGAACCACAGGTAGAACTGCCACGGCTCGGTGACGGTGCCGGACATGAACCAGCCCACGCCGTAGCACACGGCGGCGGCGATCACGACGTTGCGCGGGCCGATCTTGTCGGAGATACGGCCGGCGAAGATGCCCGTCACGGCCATGATGGTCTGAAAGACCGGGAAGGCCCAGGTAAGGGCGCTGGACCACTCGGGGTAGGCGGCGAGCAGGTTCTTGCTCACGACGGAATACAGCGCGATGGAGCTGATGAAGAACATGGTGACGCACGCGGCGGAAAGCACGACGGCGCGACCCTTGTTGGAGTTGGTGGAAGCCATTGGACTCTTTCTAATCGATACGGGGGAGGAGTGGGCGTATCCGCGGGTCCTCCCTGTCAGGTTGGTTTACTGGTCAGTCGGCTTTGCGACGCCGGACTCATCGGACCAGAGCTCGACACCCTTGTTCTTAAGGTAGTTGTCGGCATAGGCGCGACGGCCGCCGGGCTTGGCGGTGAGGTCGCCCATCATGTTGGAGAAGCCACCATCGACCTTGATGGCGTCGCCGGTGGTAAAGTCCGAGCGCTTGGACGCCAGGAACATGACGGCGTTGGCGATATCGCTGACCTCGCCGATGCGACGCGTGGCGATCAGACGGCTGCGGCTCTTTTCGACCTCGGGGTCGGCGTAAAAGCTTGCCGACATGGGGGTCTTAACGAAGCAGGGCTCGACGCAGTTGGAGCGCACGCCGTAGGGGCCCCACTCGGCAGCCAGCATCTTGGACATCATGTTGACGCCGGCCTTGGTGGAGCTGTACACGCCCGAGAACGTCTCGGGGGAGTGGCTAGCGACGGTCGAGATGTGCACCAGGCGACCCTGGCCGGCCTTGATCATTTCGCGACCAAAGCGCTGCGAGGTGATGAAGTAACCGGTGAGGTTGACGTTGATGACCTCGTTCCAGTCGGAGAGCGGCAGGTCCTCCATGGCGGCGAAGCGCAGGATGCCGGCGGTGTTGACGAGAACGTCGACGCAGCCGAAGTCGGCGATGGTGGCATCGACGGCGGCCTGAACCTCGGCCTCGTCGGTGGCGTTCATCTTGTAGCCCTCGGCGTGGATGCCAAACTCGGCGGCGAGGTCAGCGGCTGCGGCCTTGACCTTTTCCTCGTCCAGGTCGAGCAGGACGACGTTGGCGCCGTTGCGGGCGAACTCGCGGCAAATCTCGACGCCCATACCGCCGAGTGCGCCGGTCACGGCGCAGACATCGCCCTCGAGCTTAAGCCAGTTGCTCATAGGAACTTCCCTTCTTGTGCCTCCCTGTGAGCCGTTCCCATTAATCGGCCCACGTGGTTTTCGTCGGTTATCGTAGGCTCATTATTTACGCAGGTGAATTGCATATTTGTTAGAATGGCATGAACCATAGGTTTATACCGTTTGATGATATTTGCTCTACATTGGGCGTATGACCTGCAAAAACAACCCCCTGTGGTACTACGTGGCCGCAAGCGCGAAAACGGGAGATTGACGTGTACGATCGACGACTCGAGGCCATTTCGACCGCGGCGGAGCTGGGGAGCTTCTCGCGCGCCGCGACAAAACTGCGCGTGTCGACCCCAGCGCTCGTCAAACAGGTGTCGGGATTCGAGGCCGAGTTTGGCATCACGTTGTTCGAGCGCTCGCATTCGGGCGTCAAGGTGACGCCGGCGGGTGCTCTGCTGG
>DXZV01000008.1:0-357 GCA_019419485.1 Collinsella sp. | reverse complement strand
ATGCGCGCTCGATCATGCGCCAGTCCGAGGATGCATTGAGCCGCGCCCGACGCGCGGCGGGCGATGGCGGCGCCGTGCGACTGGGCGTGTCGATGATGTGCCCGGGGCGCCAGACGCTCGCGCTGTGGCCGCAGGTGCACGATATGGAACCGCGCTTGCGTTTTGAGATTGTGTCGGTGGGGGACCTCTATGACGAGCGCGAGAGCGTGATGAAGTCGCTTGGCCGTGAGGTCGATGTAGTCCAGTCGAGTTTTTCAACCCCGCGCTGGGGCGACGCCTGTCAAAAGCTCCGCATCGTCAACGTGCCGTTTTATATCGACGTGCCGCGCACGAGCCGGCTCGCGCGCAAAAAGCGCA
>DXZV01000079.1:1783-7801 GCA_019419485.1 Collinsella sp. | reverse complement strand
AGCTTGGGGTTGGTGGCAAGCGCGCGGACGATTTCCAGACGACGCTGGGCGCCGTAAGGCAGCGATCCGGCCTGCTCATTTGCCAGGTGCTCCATGTCAAAAATGGACAGCAGCTCCATGGCGCGCTCGTGGGCGGCCTTCTCGTGCTTCCAATACGTCGGCAGGCGCAGAACGCCCTCAAAGCCGGAGTAGCGCTCCTGGTTGTGCAGGCCGACCTTAACGTTGTCCTCCACCGTCATGGTGTTGAACAGGCGAATGTTCTGGAACGTACGGGCAATACCCATGCGGTTGACCTGGTAGACCGACTTGCCCGAGGTGTCCTCACCGTCGAGCAGGATGGTGCCGTGCGTGGGCTGGTACACCTTGGTGAGCAGGTTGAAGACCGTGGTCTTGCCAGCGCCGTTGGGGCCGATGAGACCGGCGATCTCGGTCTTGCCGATGGTCAGGCTAAAGTCGTCTACTGCCTTAAGGCCGCCAAACTCAATGCCCAAGTGGATGCACTCGAGCGCCGGGCGCTGACCCAGGTCGCGGTCGGGAACGATAGCGCCAGAAGGATACGGGACCATCTTGCCCTTGTTGAACTCAAACTTACTGGGCATCGGCTGCCACCTCCTTCTTGGAAGCAAAGCGGTCCTTAATGCGTGCGAAGAATGCCTTGAGCTGTGGGTTGTTAGTAAAGACCATGACCAGGATCAACACGATGGCGTAGATGAGCATGCGGTAGTCCGAGAACTGACGGAGCAACTCGGGGAGCACCGTGAGCAGCGCCGCGGCGATAACGGAACCGCGCATGTTGCCCAGGCCGCCCAGAACCACGAACACCAGAATGAGGATCGACGTGTTGAAGTCGAACTTAGTAGCGGAAAGCTGCGAGAAGTTACCGCCGAACAAAGCTCCGGCAGCACCGGCGAGGGCGGCGGAAACCACGAAGGCGATCATGCGGTACTGGGTGACGGAGATGCCCACGGACTCGGCAGCGATCTTGTTATCGCGCACGGCAATAATGGCACGGCCGGTACGGCTGCGAACCAGGTTGAGTACAATCACGAGCGCGACCATAACCAGGATGGCACCGGCGAGGAAGGTCGAGTACGTCGACACGCCCGAGGCACCCTGGGCGCCCTTGATGATGGCGGTGCCGTCCTCGAGCAGGTGCAGGTCGTCGATCGTAGAGTTGCCCGTGATGTTAAAGATCACGTGCAGGCCGCGGGAGTCGACACCCACAATGAGGCAGGTGACGATCTCTTTGATGATCTCGCCAAAGGCCAGCGTCACGATAGCCAGGTAATCGCCGCTCAGACGAAGGACCGGGATGCCAATCAAGAAGCCCAGAATGGCGGCAGCGATGGCGCCGACCACGATACTGATGATAAGGCGCACCGGATCGGAGGGAACGGCGCTCTCCAGCGCGACGGCGGTGACGATGCCCGTATAGGCGCCGACGCTCATAAAGCCCGCGTGGCCCAGCGACAAGTCGCCCGCGATACCGACGACGAGGTTGAGGGAAATGGCCATGACGATATAGGCCGTAATGGGGACCAGCTGACCGGCAATCATGCGCGGAATCATGTGGTTAGACTGCATAAAGAACACGATGGCGAACGCCACAAGGCACATGGCGTACGTAACAAAGTCGTGACGCGTCTGCTTGTCTTTAAGAAACTTCATAACGCTCACCTACACCTTCTCGGGGACGTACTTGCCCAAGAGGCCGGCAGGCTTGACGAGCAGGACGATGATCAGAACACCAAAGACGATGGAGTTGGCAAGGCTCGTGGAAATGTAAGCCTGTGCCATCGCCTCGATGATGCCGATAAGAATACCGCCAACAAAGGCACCGGGAATGGAGCCGATGCCGCCGAAGACGGCAGCGTCGAAAGCCTTGATACCAGGCATGGCACCCGTGGTGGGCTGCAACACCGGCGAGTAGGAGCACAGGAGTACGCCGGCGATGGCGGCGAGGGCGGAGCCGATGGCGAACGTCATCGAGATGGTGCGGTTGACGTTGATGCCCATGAGCTGAGCAGCGGCCTTGTCCTCGGACACGGCTCGCATGGCCTTGCCCATCTTGGTCTTACCCGTAAAGAACATCAGGCCGGCCATGATAACCAAGCAGGCGACGATGGTGACGAGCGAGACGGCGCTTACGTTAAACTTGGCCAAGAACTCCGGCACCGGAAAGGTGACGAGCGAAGTGAAGTTCTTGGGTGTGGCGCCCCACAGAAGCTGCGCGGCGTTCTGCAGGAAGTAAGACACGCCGATAGCCGTGATCAGAACGGCCAGCGGACCTGCTTGGCGTAGCGGCTTATAGGCCAGACCCTCAATGAGGACACCGAGAACCGTGCAGACCACACAAGAGAGAACTACAGATGCCCAGCCCGGGAGGCCGAGATACGACGTGGCGCAGAACGAGACATAGGCACCGACCATGATGACATCGCCGTGAGCGAAGTTCAGCATCTTGGCGATACCGTAGACCATGGTGTAGCCCAACGCGATGATGGCGTAGACGCTGCCCATGGACAGGCCGTTGACCAGGTATTGGATAAAGACCGTCATGTTCCACATCCCCCTTTCGAATAGGTTTCCAGTTGATGTATGAAACAGGGACGTTACATCGTCCCTAGATACCAAGCAAGCAGGGAAGGCCACAACCTCCCCTGCTTGGGATCAAAACCGCTCTATGTAAGGCGGCCTATTATGCCTGTACGTACTTGCCGTCGGTGATGACGTACGCCGTGGGCTCCTTCTGGACCTGCCCCTTATCGTTCCAGGTGAGCTTGCCGGTCAGACCGTCAACGGTAATCTTGAGCATAGCCTTGGGCAGCTTCTCGGAGACCTCGGTCGGGTCGGCGTCGACACCAAGACCGGCCTCCTTGAGGGCCTCGGCCACCGCGTGCACGCCGTCGTAGGCGTCGGCGGCAAACTGGTCGGGGGTATCGCCGTACTTATCCTTGTAAGCGTTGACGAAGTCGGCGTTCTTCTCGTCGTCGGCGGAGAACGGGGTCATGAGCAGCAGACCTTCGGCAAGAGAGGTGTCGAAGCCCTCAACGCCCAGGATGCCGTCCATGCCGTCGCAACCCATCATCTTGACGTCGTAGCCCATATCCTTGGCGTTCTTGAGCAGGACGGACGCCGGCGTGTAGTAGATCGGCGCGAAGATCATGGTAGCGCCGGCCTGCTTGGCCTTGGTCAGCTGGTTGGTAAAGCTCGTGGCAGAATCGTCCTTAAAGGTCTCCTCGTCGACAATCTCGAGCTTGGACTCAGCGGCCTGGGCCTTAAAGGAATCCGCGATACCCGAAGAATAGGCGTCGCCGGAGTTGTAGAACAGCACGAACTTCTCATCCGCATACTTCTGCGCCAGGAACTTGGCAGCGTTGACACCCTGGTTGGGGTCGGTGAAGCAAACCTGGAAGACGCAATCCTTGCCGTCAGTGACGTCCTCGGAGGACGCGGACGGGGTGATCATGAACGTCTTGGGGTCGTTACCACACTCAGCGGCAACGGCAACCGACGCACCCGTGGTGGTCGGGCCGACGAGGGCCTGCATGCCCCAGTCGAGCAGGGTATTAAAGGCGTTGACGGCCTTCTCGCCGTCGGCCTGGTCGTCCTCGGCCTTGCTGGCAAGCGGCAGCTCCTTGGTGGAGAAGTCCTTGCAGCCAAGCTCGACGCCCTGGGTAACGGACTTGCCGTAAGACGCGGCGGCACCGGTCAGCGGGCCGATGGTGCCGATCTTAAACGAAGCGTCGCTCGAAGCGGAACCGCTGTCGCCGCCGTTGGAGGAGCAGCCAGCTAGAATGGACATCGCCCCCAGACCTGCTGCGCTCGCGATAACGCTCCTGCGATTCATAACAGGGTTCAATGACTTACCGGTGAGGCTCGACATGCGGCTCTCCTCTCAAATCTCGTCGGGTTTTGGTTACCCGACAGGCCATCCTTCGCCGTGTTCGGCGTTCGCAAAATAGTAGACGCTTTAGTTAGGAAAAGTGGCGGTTATTTCGACTTTTCTTTGGATTTGTTCATTTATCCATATTTCTGCGTATTTCTATTACTTTATGCAGTAAAGCCACTTTATTGTGTAAAAGCAATGTTTCCGTTCTGTTACAAGCGTCCCCGCCCTGAATAAAACAGCCTCACCGGTCGCGCTTTATGCGCGCTTAGGCGGCGATGTACTTGCCGTCCTGGATCACATAGGCCGTAGCGGGCTTTTCGACTTGGCCCTCGTCGTTCCACGTGAGCTCGCCAGTCAGGCCCTCGATCTTGATCTTGCGCATGGCCTTGGTCGGCTGGTTGATAAAGCTCGTGGAGGAGTCGTCCTTAAAGGTCTCGGTATCGACGATGTCGAGCTTGGATGCCTTGGCCTGCTCGGCAAAGGCATCGGCGATCTCGGCCGAGACGGCGACGGCGGCACCAGTGGTAACGGAGTCGACGAGCGCCTGCATGCCCCAGTCGCACAGGGCGAACCTTATGGTGTAAACGTTGACAGTTTGTTACGGAGTTCCGTTTGTAGCGAGCATGTTTCCAATGTTTCCGCAGCGTTTCGGGGGGTGCCGTTTTGTGCGACTCCTGTTGCCTGGCGAGCACGCGCCCTCGGTTCACGCTAGAATGCACTCAACCTTTAAGCGGTAATCCATCCATAAGATGCACGAAGGAGCTATCTATGAGCGAACCCCTGCGCACCGTGAACGTCGGTCTGATCGGTCTGGGAACCGTCGGCGGCGGCGTGGCCCGTCTGATTAAGAGCCACCACGATGAGTACCTGGCCGCCTACGGCATCGACCTTAAGCTAACTCGCGCCTGCGCGCTTGCCTGGGAGCAGGCCGAGGCGGCCGGTATTGAGCGCGAGGCCTTTACGAGTGACTGGCACGACGTCGTCACCGACCCCGCTGTCGACATCGTCGTCGAGCTGATCGGCGGCGAGCACCCCGCGACCGAGATCTTCACCACCGCCTTCGAGAACGGTAAGCACGTCGTCTCTGCCAACAAGGCCCTGTTGGGCCGTCATGTCGAGACACTCGCCGAGAAGGCGCGCGCGTGCGGCGTGCAGATTAAGTGCGAGGCCAGCTGCGGCGGCGGCATCCCCATCGTGAGCACGCTTGAGCACGATCTGGTGGGCAACAAGATCCTGACCATCGCCGGCATCCTCAACGGCACCACCAACTACATCCTGTCGCGCATGGACGCCGAGGGCGCCGATTACGCCGACGTGCTCGCCGATGCACAGGCCAAGGGCTATGCCGAGGCCGACCCGTCCGCCGACGTCGACGGCTTCGATGCCGCCAGCAAGACGGCCATCCTCGCCTCCATCGGCTTTGGCACCCGCGTTACCACCGATGATGTGTACCAGCAGGGTATCCGCACCATCGGCGCCGAGGACATCGCCCAGGCCCGCGAGCTCGGCTACACCATTAAGCTGCTCGGCATCGCCCGCAACACCGACGCCGGCGTCGACGTCCGCGTGCATCCCACGCTGATCCCCGCCGACCACATGCTTGCCAAGGTCAACGGCGCCATGAACGCTGTTTACGTAGTGGGCGATGCCGTGGGCGAGACCATGTTCTACGGTGCCGGCGCAGGCTCCTTCCCCACCGCGAGCGCCGTCGTGGGCGATATCCTGTCGCTCTCCGAGCAGATCAGCCGGGGCGTGGCTCCGCTGCCCGAGATTGAGCCCTATGGTCACAACCTCGCCTTTAAGCCCATGGACGAGCTCCAGACCAAGTACTATGTGCGCCTGAAGGTCGCCGACCGCGTGGGCGCCCTGTCCGAGACGGTCGACATCTTTGCCAAGCACAACATTTCGATCTCGCTCATCAACCAAGTCGAGGACGGCAAGTCGGGTGTCAGCGATGCCTGCTCGGTCATCTTCCTGACGCACCGCGCACTCGAGAAGGACGTCCAGGCTGCCGCCGCGGAGCTTGCCAGCGTCGACTGCGTGGCCGAGGTCGCCAACGTCCTGCGCATCGAGGACGTTGAGGCCTGGACCGAAGGCGTCATGGCCAACTAGTTCGGTTTACACCC
>DXZV01000079.1:0-1773 GCA_019419485.1 Collinsella sp. | reverse complement strand
ACAACGCATTTGCTCGAAGGGCTCCCGTCTGGTCTTGGACGGGAGCCCTTTTATTTGCACGCTCGGGGCGCATTGACGCGATCCGCGTTTGAACAATTTGACCGTTCGGTGTCAACCAGGGATACCGCTCACCGATAAGCAGGCATGTTTGCTTTTGTCCGCCGCTATCCTGTGCTGCGTACGTCCACCCCCGAAGAATGGAGGCACCATGTTGCTCGAGGGCAAGAAAGCAATCATCACCGGAGGCACGCGCGGTATCGGCTATGCCATCGCCTGCCGCTTTATCGAGGAGGGTGCCACCGTCACCGTCTTTGGCTCGCGTCAGGAGACCGCCGATGCGGCCGTTGAGAAGCTGACAGCCGTCTATCCCGACGCCAAGGTCTGGGGTCGCTCCTGCGACCTCACCTCACTCGAAGCCGTGACCGAGGCCTTTACCCAGGCTGCAGCCGATATGGGCGGTCTCGATACGGTCGTCAACAACGCCGGAATCTCCCAGCGCTCACCCCTTTTGGACTATACAGCCGAGGAGTTCGCCAAAGTTATGGACCTCAACGTCGTCGCCGTCTTTAACGGTCACCAGGCTGCCGCCAAGATCATGACCGAGGCCGGCCACGGCGGCACCATCACTACCACAAGCTCGATGGTCGCCAAGTACGGCCAGCCCTCTGGCGTCGGCTACCCCACGTCTAAGTTTGCCGTCAACGGCATGGTCCAGTCGCTCTCGCGCGAGCTCGCCCCCATGGGCATTCGCGTCAACGCCGTTGCCCCAGGCGTAACCAAGACCGATATGGTCGCCAACCTGCCCGAAGAGGTCATCAATCCCATCATCGCCACTATTCCGCTCGGTCGCATGGGCGAGCCCGAGGACGTTGCCAACGCCTTCGTTTTCCTTGCGAGCGACATGTCCTCCTATGTCACGGGCGCCATCCTCCCCGTCGACGGGGCAGCCCGCTCCTAAAGGTCGAAAGTTTCGGCTTCGAACCTCAACAGAGTTCAACGCAAAAGGCGCGCTGTCCGCATCAACCGCAGGCAGCGCGCCTTCTATTATTTGGACGGAACCCGTATCCCGACATTCCTTGCTACTTGCCGTCGTCGTCCTGGGCTTCATCGCGCGCGTAGAGCTCCAGCATGCGGCGGCGGTATTCGTGTACGGCGAGCTTGGCGCGCTCAAGGCGGCGGCGCTCACGCGGAGTCAGCTCGGACGGGTCAACCTCATCACCATAGGTCTTATCGGCAAGAAGACGCGCCGCGTCCACGATGCGGGCATCGATGTGGCCGCTCGCCGCCTCGGCGGAAAGACGCTCGGCAATCGTATCGAGCGTAGGCAGGCCCTCGAATACGCGACCATGGCCATGTGAGGTCAGCAGCTCGTGCTCGCGTGCGAGCAGGCTCGCCAAATCGTGATGGGCGCGCAGGATGTCAAGCGCATCGGATGGATGCTCGGCAACCTCTGCCACGGCGGCGACCGGCGCGGCATCGACCACGCGGTAGAAGAGCTGCGCGAGCAATGGCATCAAGAACACCGTGATGGCACCGGCGGCAACCATGACCGACGCAATATCTTGCGACAGCGCGCCCGCGTTGACGGCAACGCTCGTCACGGCAACGATGATCGGCAGGGCCGTGGTGCAGTACAGGGCCACGGTAATGCGACCATACGCCGACACATCGCGCGTCGCAGGACAAATGCTCATAGAGATGAGAATGGGCACGGCGCGAATGATAAGCAACGCCACGATAAAGCCCGCGAGCAGCCCGGGGCGTGACGCCACG
>DXZV01000078.1 GCA_019419485.1 Collinsella sp. | reverse complement strand
ATAGGCAACCGGACACACATTCTGTCCGAGCGGTTAAAAGCGGGCACGGAATTTAAACGGCTGAAAAAGGGGCATCGACCTGCGCCGATACCCCTAAAGTAGACACACATTTTGTCCTATAAGCCTAAAGAGGCGTGTAAGATCGATGGCCTATTAAACGCAAAAAGCCACGTCCGAAGACATGGCTTTAATTGCGTTGGCGGGAAGTACGGGGCTCGAACCCGCGACCTCCGACGTGACAGGCCGGCGCTCTAACCAAACTGAGCTAACTCCCCAGGCAGTCGTTCGCGTTTGTTTCCGCTCGCGTGCGCTGCGGGGATTAGTATACACAGAAGTCTGTCCGCCGCGCAACAACTTTTTTGAAAAAGTTTTTCGGTCCCTCCGGGAGGGTCTCCGGGGCCGGCGGGCGCGGGTTAAGATTGCTGCTCTACAGTCCTGCGCAAGACGGAAAGCACATTAAGTGCTTTCCTTTGCGTGCGGAACTCGCGACAAACTTAACCCGCGCCCGCCGGCCCCGGAGACCCTCCCTGCCGTCACTTTGTCCAAACAGTTCTTGTTCCTCGCCGCTTCCGCGGCTCGAGCTCCCCGTTCTCCGCGGTGGGGTTGGTCTGATTATTCTTGTTGAAACTCGGCCTTTGGCTCATAAAAAACGGGAGATGCGGTTTTACATCCCCCGTTTTTGTTGCGGTTAGTCTAAGTCAATAAACTTGGTGCTTATAACATGGCCGTCTTTTACGAGCATTCTGGCCATGGTGGGGCCTCGGGTGCCTCTTGGATAGCTGGCGCTGCCTGGGTTGAGGACCAGGCAGCGACCCACTTGGGCTTCTTTGGTTACGTGGGTGTGACCGTTGATGGCTACGTCCACGGATCCCACCGGAAGGTCTTCGCGGTAGTGGGCCACGGCAAACTTGAGGCCTTCGTAGGTAAAGAGCGCCAAGCGATCCACGTCGGGGCCATAGTCGCGGTAGTAGTCGTTATTGCCCAGCACCGCTCGCACGGGGGCGATGGTGCGCAGGTGTTCGTAGTCCATCTCCGACGTAAGGTCGCCGGCATGGATAATCAGATCCGCGCCCTTAAGCTCGTCCAGGAGCGCAGGCGAAAGATAGCCGTGGGTGTCCGAGATAATGTCGATACGCTTGGCGCTTGCACTGTTCATGGGATCCCTTCCGCACAACGATTTGATGCATTCATGCAAAAAGCCCCACGGCTCCGCAGACGATTTTGGTCTACAGGGCTGCGGGGCCAATGTACTAGAGGCTCAGGGCCTTCTTGAGCGGTACGACGCGACGGCGCGAAACCGGCACGCGTTCGTCGACGCCCGTAATGCCCAGCTGGATAGCGCCCGAGGGAACCGTCTCGACGTCGGTGACACACGCCAAGTTGACGATATAGCGGCGGTGAACGCGGAAGAAGCCAAAGTCACAGAGCTTGGCCTCGAACTGCGCCAGCGAGGTCGTCGACAAAAAGCGATCGTCGACCGTATAGATGCAGGAGTAATCGTCCTTGGCCATAATAAAGCGAATGTCGTCCACGGGAATGAGGACCTTGCGGCCGCCCTTTTCCACCGGGATGCGCTCGATGGTCACCTTGCTGTCCGTGACAGGCTTAGCGCGTTGCATAACCTTATCGATTGCTCGATCCAGGCGAGCCTCCTCGACCGGCTTCATCAGATAGTCGACGGCATCCACATCAAACGCCTCGACCGCATGATCGCTGTATGCGGTTACAAATACAATCGCCGGCGGATTCTTGAGCTTGTGCAGCGCCTCGGCAAGTTGCAGACCCGAAGCGCCAGGCATCGAAATATCGAGGAACACGACATCGACGCGGCTCTCCATAAGCATCTCGATGGCGGAGCGAACGCTCGACGCTTCTGTGATCGTGCCGATCTTGCCCGTCTGCTCGAGCAAGAAGCGAAGTTCCGAACGGGCCGGGGCCTCATCATCCACAATCATCGCACGCAGCATAGGGATAAAACCTTTCGTCAACTAACTACGTCGGGCATCCGCCAACTGGCGTTAAACCCGTAACCAATTATTCTACTCTTGAATGTCGAAGATGCTCTCCGACAAATCGAGATGCAGGAGCACTTTAGTGCCCTTGCCCGGCGCCGATTCGACGCGCGTATAGGAGTGCGGTCCATAAAAGCGATGGATGCGCTCCGAAATATTGTGCATGGCCACACCGGCGCCGCCGCCCTGTGGGGAGTTGGCGTCGGGACGGGCAGAGCGCTCGTCAAACAGTCTGGCAGCGGTGCCTTCATCCATGCCCACGCCGTTATCGGCGACCGCAATCAAAATCGCATCGTCGCCATCCGTGTGGACCGACACGTCGATCCTCAGCGCATCGTCATCACCCATACCGTGACGCACGGCATTCTCGACGATCGGCTGAATCACAAATGCCGGCACCAGCGTGTCCTCGACGTCCTCGGACACGTCGAAGGTCGCCAGCACGCGATCATCGCCAAAGCGCGCCTTCTCAAACGTCAAGTAGCGCTTGGTCTGTGCGACCTCGCGCGACACGGGAATGAGCGAGCCCGAATTGTCGAGCGTGGCGCGATAGAACGAGGAGAACTCGCGCAGCAACTCGCGGGCGCGCAGCGGGTCGGTACGCGTAAACGACGCGATGGTGTTGAGCGTATTGAACAGGAAGTGCGGGTTGATCTGCGCCTGCAGAGCACGCACCTCGGCACGGGCCGTGAGCTCCTTTTGCACCTCGAGCTCGTGGATGGCGAGCTGTGTGGACAGGATCTCGGCAAAACCCGAGGCAAGCGCGTACTGGGTGCGGTCGACGGCACGTGGGGTCTTATAGTAGAACTTGAGCGTGCCGACGGTGCGGTCGCCCACCTTGATGGGCGCGATGATACCGGCAGGAACATGGTTGTGCGAGCCGTCCGAGCCCACCACGTCCACCACGCGATTGAACGACTGGACGATACCGTGCTCGATGACGTAGCGCGTGGCAAGTGTGTGGATGGGCGAATCGGGCAGCAGCTTTTCCTCAAGCTCGCCCGCGCAGGCCAGCACGTTGCTCTCGTCGGTAATGGCAACCGTCATGGCACGCGTCTCGGGCAAAATGCGCTGGCACACCAGACGCGCCGACTCCTGCGTCAGGCCGCCTTTGATGTCCTCGAGCATGGCAGAGGCCACCGAGAGCGTCTCTTCGGTGTACTGCGAACGCACCGAATCGGGATTGAGCGTCAAATAGATAAAAATGCACAGAAAGATACACAGCAGTGCGCAGGCGACCACGGTCGCGATTGGCTCAATCCCAGTCGCCAGGGCAAAAATAAAGTACGCTAGCACGCAAATAGCGCAGACAACGGCGATCACGCGAAAGATTGATATTGAGTTATCGCGCTGGGCGCGGCGGTCGATCATTCAGTCCCCTCCAGGATGCTGGTCAGTTGTGCGTCGCGCCAGAGCCCGTCCATGATCTTGGGCCAGAAGCTCTGGAAACGCAGGTAGCTTGCAGCGTTTTGGCGCGCGTAGGTCTTGGCCTCGTCAATACCGTGGCGCCAAATGCGTAGATACCCCTCGTGCTCGCGGGTAAACATGCTGCGAACCATGGCGGTCTTGCGCACGCGGTCGTCGAGCTCGCGCGAAATCCACGGCCCCGGATAGGGCATGAGCGACGCGGCCGTGACGGGAACGAGCTCCTGCTGGTGCGCGGCAAATGTCAGCTTGGCACGCTCGTAGTACCAACGGTACACATCCTGCATAAAGCGCGGCGAGCGCTTCTCGGACTCGGGCGGCAGGTGGCGAACGGTCCACTCGTTGTCAAACCACACGTCGTAGCCAAACATGCGCATGTTAAAGAGGTAATCCAGGTCCTCACCTCGGGTGATAAACGGGTCAAATGCCACACGGGTAAAGGCGCGGGCATGAAGCGCCATAAGGCCGCCGCATACGTAGTTTGAACGCGAGATACGGGTGCCCGAGAGTGCCTTTTTCATCCAACGATTAAACTCGATACGCTTGGTCCACCAGCGATGGCAAATGCCTACCTTGTCTGTGGGCGCCAACGGCGATCCGCCGCGATCGTAAAAGTAACCGCTCTTAACCAAAATCGGCAGGCCCTGACGCGTCTGCTGGCCCAGCGCATAGGTCGCGCGCTTCATAAAGTCGGCATCGATAACGGTCTCGTCGTCATCAAAAAAGACAACGGCATCGTGGCCGAGCACCGCAGCGCAGGCAAGCCCCATATTGCGAATGGCGCCGTATCCGCGCAGGCTCACGCACTCGCCCGAGCCCTTGGGAGCAATCTGCGCCACACGGTCGGCGATACGCGATGCTTGGGTGTTGGTTACCACGGTGACTTTGAGCGTAGGGTGCGCGCCGACGATTTCGTGGACGCGCTTCGACACATCGGCCGTAGCCGAGATGGGGCAGACCACCAAAAGGATAATCCTCGGAATGTCGCGCACCTGCTCGAGCGAGGCCAGGCAGCGGTCGAGCTCGGGATTGGTGGCGTTGAGCTTCGTCGAGTGGTCATAGACGCCGGGAGCGTTTGCATGGGCATCATCGCCCGCCCAATATGTTGGAATCACAACCGTGGCGTTCATGCTTTCCCTCCCTGCAGCACAAAAAACGGGACGCCGCCAAACACAGGCGACGCCCCGCGACCTAGCTGATTCCATCATACCCACTTGGGCAAATCATTGCTCGCAAGTCACAATGTTTATTGTGGATAACCCCAAAAGAGTACCGCAGACAGGCACAATAGCCGCTCGCTCCTATGCGGCATGCTCTGCCGCCCGAGTCATGCGGGACAGGCGGACCAGCAGCATAAAGCCAACAACCAGCAGCACGCCAATGGAAAGGACGCCCAGCGACGGGTTGCCGGTCAGCGAGGTGACGACCGACACTAGAAAGGTGCCCATGACGCTTGCATAACGACCAAAGATGTCAAAGAAGCCGTAGTACTCGTTGGATTTTTCTTTAGGGATAATGCGGCCAAAGTAGCTACGGCTGAGCGCTTGCACGCCGCCCTGGAACAGGCCGACCATAATGGCAAGCACCCAGAACTCAAAGGCGGTCTTTAGGAAGAACGCGGCGAACAGCACAATGCCCATGTAGGCGGCGACCGCCACCAGAATCATGTTGAGCGTGCCCACGCGTCCGGCGAGCTTGCCGTAGATGATGGCGGACGGAAAGGCCACAAACTGCGTGACGAGCAGCGCCAGCACCAGCTGGGTCGAATCGATACCCAGAGCCGAGCCGTAGCTGGTTGCCATGGAAATGACCGTGTGCACGCCGTCGATGTAGAAGAAGAACGCGATCATGTAGACCAGCACGGTCTTGTTGTGGGCGATCTCGCGCATGGTGTGTCCGACCTCGGAGAACACACCGCCCACGATGTGGCCGATGGTGTCCTGGGGACCGCGCTCGCGACCGTACTTTTGCTTATAGGTGCGAATGAGCGGCAGGGTAAAGATGAGCCACCAGGCACCGGTGATGATAAACGACAGACGCGTTGCCAGCATGGTGGGGACGCCGAGAGCGGGGCCACCCATGATAAGCGCCAGGCAGATGATGAACGGTACGGTGGAACCGATGTAACCCCAGGCATAGCCCGAGCTGGACACGGCGTCCATGCGCTCGTCGGTGGTAATGTCGGGCAGCATGGCGTCGTAGAACGTCATAGAAGAGTTAAGGCCGATGGTGCACAGCACGTACACGGTCAAAAATGCCATGGCGGACATTGGGATAGCCTGCGCCAGGCAAAGGACCAGGCCCGTGAGGAAGAAGCCCAAGAAGAACTTGATCTTGTTGCCGGCGTAATCGGCAAGCGCGCCCAGAATGGGCATGAGCATGGCAATGACTAGCGAGGCAATCGTCTGAGCGTTGCCCCAAGCGACCACCAGGTCTGCCGAGGAAGCACCGGTATTGATGGCGTTAAAGTAGATGGGCACCACCGAGGTATTGAGCAGCACGAGGGCCGAGTTGCCCACATCGTACATAACCCAGTTACGCTCGAGCTTGGTGTATTTCATGGACAGGGCCCCTTCGTATTCGCCCGATATGCAGTTAGTTCATCGTACCCCAATTGTCCAGAGGCGCCGGTAAGGATTCGGCAAAGGGGGCACGCACGAGCCCTACTCCTCGCGGTCGAACTCCTCGTCGGCGCCGAGCACGCGACCGCTGTAATTGACATGGTTGGTCACGGCTTCCATATCGCCGGTCTCGATAAAGCGGGCGACCGTGCACTCGTAATCGACCAGCGCGCGGTCAAAGACCTCGGGGAAACTCTCGGTCGAGACTTCATCAGTAAAGGGGTTCTTCCATGCCAAGTGGCCCAGGTTGCCGGTACGCTCGGGCAGCTCGGTCGTCACGCGGTGCGCAAGGCCGTCGAGCAGCGAATAATCGTGCACCAAGCCCTCGAGCAGGGCAATCGCGCGCGTCTTGGCCGAACCAGCCGGCTCGATAGTACGGTAGAGCAGCTGCATGTCGGCTACGGCGCCGGCGTACTCCCCCGCCGGGATGTCGATACCGTACACGCGCCCGGCGACGTAGCTCATCAGCACGCCGGCAACGCGATTGATGCGGTCGGTAGTGACGATCTCGCCCGCCGGCGGATAATCCTCGACCGTGGCCCCGTCACGTTTAAGCTGCAGCATCAGCACGTCCAGGTCGCTTTCGAGCACGGCGTGAACTTGACTGCCCGAAGCCTCGAGCTCGGGGTCGGACTCAACAATGCCAAACTGCTGCTCGTAGACAAAGGGATGGGCATTGCGGTCGAGCACATAGTGCGACAGCAGGCCCAGCGCAAACGCGCGACCCAGATTGGCATCGCGCGGCTGCAGGTGCGACACGCCATCGCGCAGGCACGAGAACTGGCGCGACATGCGCGAGCGGTGCATGACCTGAGCAAGCGACGTACAGTCGGAAATGCGCGGCGTGAGCATGTGGAAGAAAAACGGGTCGGGACCTTGGTTTCCCAGGATAAAGGCGATGCGCTCCTCGTCGGACGTAATAACGCCCTGAGGAAGACGGTCGATGCTTTCCTCGCCAAACAGGTGATGCGTAATGAGCGCGGGCATATTGTTCCTTTCGATTTCATTCGATGTCACCCATTATGCCCACCGCACGGCCATGCCAAACCTACGCCGGTAAACGTTGGCATGCGAACCGCCTACGCAAGCCCCAGGTGCGACTTGACCTCGGCGGCACGACGACGGGACACCGGCACCGTCGAGGTTACGCGATCGAGCCTGAGCTCCATAAGACCCGTGGAACCGATCTCGACATTATGCACGTCTTCCAAATTGACCAGATAGCTGCGATGGACGCGGATAAAGCCCTCGGAGGCCAAGCGACGCTCGAGCGAGGAAATCGACTCATTGATCAGGTATGTCCCCTCGGCACAGACCGCATTGCAAAAGTCGGCGCGCGCCTCAAAGTAGCAGACATCCGCCACGGGGATGAACACCTTTTTACCCCCGCGGTCCACCGTCAGGCGAAGGGGCTGGCGCGGGGTATGGACAGCGCGGCGAACACCCAGGGCGGTTTCGATCTTGTCGAGCGCCTTCGACAGGCGCGCGTCCTCGACCGGCTTGACGACATAGTCGACAGCATCGAGGTTATACGCGTCGGCCGCGAACTCTGCAAACGCCGTCACAAACACCACCACCGGCGGCGTCTTTAGGTTTTGCAGGGTCTCGGCAAGCTCAATTCCCGAGCGACCGGGCATCGTGATATCCAAAAACAGCACGTCGGGCTTGTTCGACAGGATCGACTCCACGGCCTCGGTGACATTGCCCGCCTCGGCAATCTGGCCCACACGCGCATCCTTTTCCAACAGATAG
>DXZV01000077.1 GCA_019419485.1 Collinsella sp. | reverse complement strand
GTTGCCGGCCTCGGCAGCCTTGGCGGCATCGGCATCGGTATCGATCGCGTGGTCATGCTGCTCACCAACCAGGCTTCCATCCGCGACGTGCTGCTGTTCCCGCACATGAAGCCCGAGAAGGGTTTCCAGTCCGGTGCCGCTGCCGCCAAGGCTGCCGAGGCCGGCAACACCGCGAGCCCGTTCGTCAAGCCGCTCAAGCCCACGGTTGATTATTCCAAGATTGCCGTCGAGCCGCTGTTTGAGGAGTTCGTCGACTTTGATACCTTCTCCAAGAGCGATTTCCGCGCTGTGAAGGTCAAGGCGTGCGAGGCCGTCAAGAAGTCCAAGAAGCTGCTGAACTTTACGCTCGACGACGGCACCGGCACCGATCGTACCATCCTCTCCGGCATTCACGGTTATTATGAGCCCGAGGACCTGGTCGGCAAGACCTTGCTCGCCATCACCAACCTGCCTCCGCGCAAGATGATGGGCATTCCCAGCTGCGGCATGCTCATCAGCGCTATCCACGAGGAGGAGGGCGAGGAGCGTCTCAATCTGATCCAGCTCGACGCTTCCATCCCCGCCGGCGCAAAGATGTACTAACTAGTTACGCGGTTCTACGAACCGCGTAACGGCTCGACACTGCGCGGGCCGCATTTGGACAATCTGACGTTCAACTTCAAGGGCGCGACCAGAAGGTCAGCGCCCTTTCGTTTCACGTCACCTTGTCTCAAATGCGGCCCGCTCGCTGACGTTGTCAATACATCGGCGTTGCCTTGGCCGTCAATAGTCATTGGGGACGTTCTTAAACGACTACCCAACGGCTATTGAGCACATGGCTCGCATGGCAGCCGTCTCTTTTATGTTTCCTTTAGCCGTTGCTGCCTAGGATGGGGGTTAGTCGGTAGGAAGGGAGCGTCTATATGGACGACGCGAGCGAGCGTGCAATCGAAGAGGACATGCTCGATCAGTTCAATTACTTTGACGATGAGGATGAGGAGCTAATCGATCGTCGCGAGCCGGCATCGCTTGACTCATTTGATCTGGTCGATGAAGAGACTGATGAGGTTGAGGACGAATCAACGGAGCCCCCACAGTCTTCGCGCCTTGACTCGCTGCTTTCGAGAGCCCCCATGCACCACGGTGTTCGTGCCGGCGCACTCCATATGAAAACAGACTGGCACCAGATCGTGACGGCAGGCGATGAGCTTGCCGTCGATGCGCCGCTCACCGATAAGTCATCCATCATCTGCCGCACCGGTATGCTTATGCTCGCGAGCGGAACGGGTGCCTGGCGTGTACGCGATACCATGAATCGCGTTGCCGCCGTACTCGGTGTCACCGTCCACGTTGACTTAAGTCTTCTGTCGTTTGAGTGCACCTGCATCGAAGATGGCCACTGCTTTAACGAGGTTGTCAGCCTGCCCACAACGGGAGTCAATACCCATCGCATTTGGATGATGGAGAGCTTCCTAAAGGAAATCGAGACGTATGGGCGCCGGTTTACCGTGCACGAATACCACGAGATGCTCAAGACCGTTGAGAGTTCAAAACCCGATTACTCTCCCTGGCAACAGGGCCTTGCGGCAGCTTGTGCTTGCGGCGCCTTCGTCTTTTTGCTCGGCGGCGGCCCTATCGAGATGGCCTGCGCATTCGTAGGCGCTGGTGTTGGCAACTTTGCTCGCTCTCATATTCTCAAGCAGGGTCTTGGCCAGTTTAGCGCGCTGACGACGGGCGTTGCGCTCGCTTGCGTTTCGTATCTGCTGGCATTGCTCGGCCTTGGCCAGGTCGTACCGGGGGCAATGTCGCACCAAGAAGGCTATATCGGCGCCATGCTCTTTGTGATTCCCGGCTTTCCCCTCATTACGGCAGGCCTCGACATCGCTAAGCTCGATATGCGAAGCGGCATTGAGCGTCTTTCGTATGCCGTGTCGATTATTGTGATGGCGACCCTTGTGGGCTGGATGGTTGCCGAGTGTGTGGGGCTGGCACCGGATGATTTTGCCCCGCTCGGCCTTTCGCCGCTTGCCCTTACGCTCCTGCGCGTGGTGATGAGCTTCGTTGGCGTATTCGGCTTCTCGGTGATGTTCAACAGCCCGGTAAAGATGGCCGCGGCAGCTGGGCTGATCGGCGCCGTGTCCAATACCTTGCGCCTTACGCTCGTCGATGCGCCGACGCTGTTTCCCTTTCTGGGCCTGAGCGTAGGTATGCCTCCCGAGGCAGCAGCGTTTATTGGCGCGCTGGTATCGGGGCTGCTCGCGAGCTTAGCCGAAATCAAGCTCACCTACCCACGTATCGCCCTCACGGTGCCATCGATTGTCATTATGGTGCCGGGCTTGTATCTGTATCGCTCGATGTATTACATGTGCACCTTCGACACGGTCAATATGCTCGGCTGGTTTGTGCGTGCAGTGCTCATCGTGGCGTTTTTGCCCGTTGGCCTGGGTGTGGCGCGTACGCTCACCGACCCTCGCTGGCGCCACACCAGCTAATTGGTGCAAATGAAACTGATCCGCAAAACATGAACGTGGATAATCTCCCGTTTTTGGCCTGTTTACGGGCTCAAAACGGGAGATTATCCACGCTCGTGGAATGGGTGTCCGAAAATCCACGCTCGTTGGGCCGATGCAGACGCACCTGGCAATTCCTTTTTTGTAGACGTTGCCGTATGGCTGCATGCGGAAAAGGCCCCAGCGGTTAACATATACTCCATATGGGTAAAGAGACCAAAGCGCCGCCACGAGTGGCGCTTTGCGTTTGAAAAACTAGCTCGTCTAAGAGGAACTAGCATGTTAGACCGTTTTACCGATCGCGCGCGCAAGGTCATGTCCATGGCCAAGCAAGAAGCGCTCGATCTGCACTCAAATAAGGTGGGCACCGAGCACCTGCTGCTTGCGCTCGCTAAGGAGGACGAGGGTATTGCCGCCGAGGCACTGCGTTCGCTCGATATCTCCTACGATGACATCATGGATACCCTCAAAGAGGTCCAGACCACGGTTCCCGAGCCCAGTGAGGAGACCGAGGCTGCCAAGCTCGCCTTTACGCCGCTCGTCATCAGCGTGATGGAACGCTCCTTCCGCGTGGCACGCGAGAACAACCAGACCTACGTTTCGACCGAGCACTTGCTGATCGGCATCGTCGAAGAAGGCAACGGCATGGCCATGGACATCCTCATGCGCCTGGGCGTGTCGTCTGCTTCCATTAAAAAGGCCATCGAAAAGCTCACTGCCAAGGATCAGGACAAGAAGCGTCCGCTCGCTGGCGCTGGCGCTGGTCGTCCCGGTGCGGGCCTGCCGTTCTTTAGCGGCTCGGATGCCTCTCAGCAAAAGGGGAGCGGCACCGACACGCTCAAGCAGTTCGCCACCAACCTCACGCAAAAGGCGCGCGACGGCGAGCTCGATCCCGTGATTGGCCGCGAAAAGGAAGTCCAGCGCATGATGGAGATCCTTTCGCGCCGCACCAAGAACAATCCGCTTATCCTGGGCGATCCCGGCGTGGGCAAGACGGCTATCGTCGAGGGCCTGGCGCAGCAGATTGCTGCTGGCAACGTGCCCGAGAACCTCATGAACCAGAATATCTGGACGCTCGACCTGCCGGGTCTTGTCGCGGGCGCCAAGTATCGCGGTGAGTTTGAGGAGCGCCTCAAGAACGTGATCCAAGAGGCCACCGAGGCCGACGACGTCATCTTGTTTATCGATGAGATGCACACCATCATCGGTGCCGGTTCTGCCGAGGGCTCCATCGACGCGAGCTCCATGCTCAAGCCCGTGCTCGCGCGCGGTGCCTTCCAGATTATCGGCGCCACCACGGCCGAGGAATTCCGCAAGTACCTCACCAAGGACCCGGCCTTCGAGCGTCGCTTCCAGACCATCGATGTCGAGGAGCCGAGCGTCGAGGACACGGTCAAGATCCTGACCGCGCTCAAGCCGCGCTACGAGGAGCACCACCATGTGCGCTATACGCAGGGTGCTATCGAGGCCGCCGCGAACCTTTCCAACCGCTACATTCAGGATCGCTTCCTGCCCGATAAGGCCATCGACCTCATTGACGAGGCCGGTGCCCGCGCCCGCATCGCCGCCAACCGCGCGCCCGAGCCGGTGCGCGAGGCCGAGCATCGCATAGAGGAGCTCAAGGCCGCCGCGCAGGAGGCCACCGAGAGCGACGACATGAACAAGGCCGCCGAGATCACCGAGCAGCAGAAGGCTGCCGAGATTGAACTCGCCGAGGCCAAGGCTGCCTGGACCGCCGAGCTCGACGCCAGCCCGCTCACCATCGACGTGAGTCAGATTGCCGACATCGTGTCCGTGACCTCTGGCGTGCCGGTTTCCTCGCTCACCGAGAGCGAGAGCCGTCGCCTGCTGCAGACCGAAGGCGTGCTCAAGACCCGCATTATCGGCCAGGACGAGGCCGTCGAGGCCGTCGCCAAGGCCGTGCGCCGCAGCCGCTCGCCGCTCAAGGACCCGCGTCGTCCCGGCGGCAGCTTTATCTTCCTGGGTCCCACCGGCACGGGCAAGACCGAGCTCGCCAAGACGCTCGCCGAGTATCTCTTTGGCAGCAAAGACGCGCTCATCAGCTTCGACATGTCCGAGTTCGGTAGCGAGTTCGAGGTCTCCAAGCTCATCGGTAGCCCTCCGGGCTACGTCGGTCACGACGAGGGCGGCCAGCTCACCAAGGCCGTTCGTCGCCACCCGTACTCGGTCGTGCTGTTCGACGAGATCGAGAAGGCGCACCCCGATATCTTCAACATCTTGCTGCAGGTGCTGGAGGAGGGCCGCCTGACCGATAGCCAGGGCAAGACGGTCGACTTCCGCAACACCGTGATCATCATGACGTCCAATGTGGGCGCCCGCGAGATTGCGCAGGATGCGAGCGTGGGCTTTGGCACCACCGGCGAGCAGGGTCTCACGTCGAGTGAGATCCGTGGTCGCGCGATGGGCGAGCTCAAGCGCCTGTTCCGCCCCGAGCTGCTCAACCGTATCGACGACATTGTGGTGTTCCAGAAGCTCTCGGGCGAGAATCTCACCAAGATCGCGCACCTGCTGGTGGACGACCTGCGCCAGCGTCTGATTGCCAACGGCATGAACATCAAGCTCACCGATGCGGCCTATGACAAGATCGTGGCCGAGGGCACCGACCTCACCAACGGTGCGCGTCCGCTGCGCCGTGCTATTCAAAAGCTCATCGAGGACCCGCTGTCCGAGGAACTTCTGGCCGGCGAGTGGGGCGAGGGCGATACCGTCCTGTGCGACGTGGCCGATGGCAAGTTTGTCTTTAGCCACGGCACGGGCGAGATTCCGGCACCGCGTCCGGCAGGTACGCTCGGTGGCGATACCACCCCGGCGGCACCGCACACTGGCAGCGCCGCGCCCGTGAGCGGCGGCGTGACCTCGGGCCCCGGCGGCATGATGCAAGCCGGTTCCGGCGCGCTGTAGGGCGTAACAAAACCTTGTGTCCACGAGGGCGTTCCAAAGGAGCGCCCTTTTTCTATTGGAAAGCCCCCTTCGTTCAAAGTAGATCTCATTAAACATGTCAATGGCGTATGCATAAACGTTGATCAAGCGTTGAGGTTGGTTGAAGGGTCCAACGTCCCTTCGGCGCGGCCCGTCTAACCTGCTTTATCTTAATAAAGTGGCGTCTCCCCACCGTTAGCCGATGATGCGAGGGCGCTCGGCGTTTTCGACTGGTTTATGCACGCAAAGTCTGGGAATATACAAGGCGCATGTCTTACTGTCTAACCAGTTGCGCCAAGGAGGCACCATGGATTACAAGATCACCGGCTACGAGCCCGCCCAGCTGTTCCATTTCTTTGAGGAGGTCAGCGCGATCCCCCGTGGGTCTGGCAACGAGAAGGGCATCAGCGATTTCCTGGTTGCGTTTGCCAAGGAGCGCGGCCTCGATGTGTACCAGGACGAGGTCTACAACGTCATCATTCGCAAGCCCGCTTCTGCCGGCGCCGAGAATGCCCCGACTGTGATGCTGCAGGGCCACATCGATATGGTGTGCGACAAGTTGGGCTCTGTTGAGCACGACTTTACGACCGACGGTATCGACCTGGTCGTGAAGGACGGCGTCCTCACCGCTAACGGCACCACCCTGGGCGCCGACAACGGTATTGCTGTCGCTCTGATGCTTACTGTGCTCAACGACGATTCGATCGTTCATCCCGCCCTCGAGTGCGTATTCACCACCGACGAGGAGACTGGCCTGGTCGGCGCCGAGACGCTCGACAAGTCCCAGATTAGCGCCCGCACCATGATTAACCTTGACTCCGAGGAAGAGGGCGTTGCCACCGTCAGCTGCGCCGGCGGCGTCGTTGTTACCTACACCTGCCCCATCGTGCGCGAGCACAAGACCGGCAGCACCCTCACGCTCGACATCTCCGGCCTACTGGGTGGTCATTCCGGCAACGATATCAACCTGGAGCGCGGCAACGGCAACCTCATCATGGCCCGCATCATCGACCGCCTGATGGTCGCCGGCGAGCCCGCCATCGTCAGCTTTAACGGCGGCACTAAGGACAACGCCATCAACCGTGAGTGCAAGGCCGAGCTGGTTTACGCCGACCACGCTGCCGCCGAGGCCGCGGCCCAGATCGCAAAGGACATCATCGCCGACGTCACTGCCGAGCTCGAGGTCTTCGACCCCGGCTTTACCTGCACCGTCGAGATTGCCGACAACGCCGAGGTCGAGGCCATGGATCAGAAGTCCGCGCTTGCCCTCATCCGCGCCCTGCGTCTTGCCCCTAATGGCGTGATTCGCCGCAACGTCGCCACCGACGGCTCCGTCGAGGTTTCCTCCAACATCGGCGTGGTCGCCACTTTCGACGACCAGGTCAAGATCATGCTGTCCCCGCGCTCCTCGATCACCTCGCTGCAGAACGAGTTCAAGGACCGCCTTCAGACGCTGGCCGATGTCTTGGGCTTCGACGCCAAGTTTGAGTTCGAGTATCCCGGCTGGAGCTATGCCGAGCATTCGCCGGTCCGCGACGTTTTTGTCGAGAGCTATCGCGAACTCTTTGGCTCCGAGCTGCGCATCGAGTCCATTCACGCTGGCCTTGAGTGCGGCCTGTTTGCTGAGGCCCTGCACGGCCTGGACGCCATCGCCGTGGGCCCGACGCTCTCCGATGTCCACACCCCGGACGAGAGCATGGAGCTCGCTTCTGCCGAGCGCTTCTACGAGCTGCTCATCGACGTCCTCAAGCGCCTTGCCGCGTAAGGTGCGAGAAGTCAAATCTAGGTATCGGTAACAATTATTAAAGCGGGGTCGAGCTTGATGCACGGTCCCGCTTTATGCTGCAGATTGCTTGATGTGGCATGATCCGTGCATCAATGGACCATCGGTGTACGGAGTAGCTTTGTGGCGTAGATGATAAATCGTTTTAGCTGATATGGAATGCCATGATATTTCGGAAGTATGCGGCAAAATCTAAGTCTCCTGAGCAGACCATGTTTTTTTATGACAAAATGCCTGATAAATTGAGTTAAAAAGTCCAGTGTGCTCGTGGGTCTTGAATTTTGCCGCATACTTCCGAAATCGGCTCGATATTCCTTGGCAATATGGCACGGTGGAGGGCCGAATGCGGCTACAGCACGAAGATTCCCAGGTGCTCCAGCAAAATTTTGAGCCCGATGAGGATGAGTACGACGCCGCCCACGATGGTGGCGGGCTTTTCGTAGCGTGCGCCAAAGGTATGGCCAATCGCCACGCCGGCAACGGAGAAGATAAAGGTTGTGACTCCAATGAGCGACGCGGCGGGAACGATGTCGACCGAGAGTGCCGCGAATGAGATGCCCACGGCTAGGGCATCAATTGAGGTAGCGATAGCCAGAATCAGATATTCGCCCAGGTCGATCTTCTCGGTATCCTTGCCGGCGCCGTCGCCCTCGTCCTCGGTAAAGGCCTCCCACAGCATCTTGCCGCCGATGAAGGCCAACAGAATAAAGGCAATCCAATGGTCGATGGGGCCGATGATGCCCATGAACTGGCTGCCGAGCGCCCAGCCGATCACGGGCATGCCGGCTTGAAAGCCTCCAAAAAAC
>DXZV01000076.1:6857-8047 GCA_019419485.1 Collinsella sp. | reverse complement strand
CCGGAGGACTCAGGACCGTAAATCTCGACGATACGGCCGCGCGGCACACCGCCGATACCCAGAGCGGCATCGAGTGCCAGAGCGCCCGTGGGGATGGCCTCAACCTCAAGCTCGGGGCCGCCGTCACCATACCTCATGATGGAACCCTGGCCGAATTTCTTCTCGATCTCGGCCTTGGTGGTGGCGATCATCTCATCGCGCTCTTTACCCGTCGTGCGAGCATGAACGGTACGTACGGGACCTGAATTCTTGGCCATGAAAAGCCCTCCTCTTAACAACCTGCATCGATAATAAACGAACGGCTGTTCGTGGTCAACCGTTCAGATAAATCATATGCAGGCAGTCTTTCCAAAACCCAACCAAACGCCGACCAAATACTGACCAAATGCTTGACCACATAGGGCCAAATATAAGCAAGGAAGGCGAAAATAAACCTATGACCAGCAAAAACGCTGAATTTGTCAGAGGTCCCTATCTCCACAATTAAGGGGCCCTAAGGCCCCTTAAAACACGTCTATTCCATAGAGTTGAGCAAAAGGGCAATGCGTCCCAATGCCTCCGCGACCGCATGGGCACGAACACACGAACGGTCGCCCTCATAGTGGCAGCGCACAGAGTCCACGACCGGCACTTCCCCATCAGCCGCGCGATACGCCCAGCCAATATAGAAAGTGCCAGCCGGATCGTCCTCAGTGCCGCCGCCGGGGCCGGCATAACCCGTTGCGCTCACTGCAATATCGCTCTGGTACAGCTCCAGCGAACCCGCCGCCATCTCGCGCGCGGTCTGATGCGACACCGCGGTATAGCGGTCGAGCGTCTCCTGATCAACGCCCAAAACGCGATGCTTGATCTCATCGCAGTAGGTCACCGCACCGCCACGCAGCACCGCCGAGGCGCCCGGGATATCGGCAATCGTCGAGGCAATCATACCTGCTGTCAGCGACTCAGCCGTCGAAACCGTCACGCCCCGAGCGCTCGCGCGCTCGACAATATGACGCGCCAGCTCCTCGTTATGTGCGGAAATCTGCTCAAAAGAGTCCGTCATACCCACCAGGACCTAGACCGAAAAGACGATCTTGCGGCAGTTCCAGAAGTACTGGGCGCCCGAGATAACGGTCAGGACAACGGCAACGGCGTACAGGAAGCGCGACACCGAGTAGATGCCGAGCGTCAGCGCCAGCGGGCCAAGG
>DXZV01000076.1:744-6847 GCA_019419485.1 Collinsella sp. | reverse complement strand
AAGACGCACAGGTAACCGCAGATGGAGACCATCGTGGTCGCCGTCTTGTACTTGCCAAGCTTATCGGCGGCAACGACCACGCCGGCGGCACTCGCGACCATGCGAAGGGCGCTCACCAGAAGCTCACGGAACAGGATAATGAACACGGACCACACGGTCACAGCGCCAAAATCCAAGAACAGCAGCAGAGCCGAGAACACCAGCAGCTTATCGGCGATGGGGTCCAAGAACTTACCGAAATCGGTAATCTCGTTGCGCGAGCGCGCCAGATAACCGTCGACCTTATCGGTGCACGACAGGATCACATACAGAATGAAGGCAGCGGCGGCGAGCGGGCCGTCGAAGGTGCTCCAATCTGTACCGGCAACACTCGTGTGAGAAAGCGCCGACACGATCATGAACACCGGGATAAAGACGATGCGAACGCACGTCACGATGTTGGCGGGCGTCCAAACACTCGTCAGTTCCTTATTGCTCTCGTTTGCCACGATGCTCTCCTACTCCACAACATGGCCGATAAGCTCATAGCAGAAGCTATCGGTAAACTCGACCGTCAGAATATCGCCCACGGACGCCTCGCTGGCGTCCAAGTGCACCGCGCCATCGGAATCGGGCGCCTGGAACCAAGCGTGGCCGATCAGCTCGGCGCCGTCCTCGGTCTCCTCGATGCCGTCGACAATCACCTGGGCGCGCTCGCCCACATGTGCGGCGGTGGCGGCAAAACCGAGCGACTCGGCCAGGTCCATGGCCTCCTGGGCGCGCTCGAGCTTGACCTCCTCATCGACCTGACCCTCCATCTTAGCGGCCAGGCTGCCCTCCTCCTGCGAGTAGGCAAAGACGCTCGTGTAGTCAAAGCCGACGGTGTCCATAAAGTCGATAAGGTCGCGGAACTCATCGTCGGTCTCGGTCGGGAAGCCGACCATGGCCGTGGAACGGATCACAATGCCGGGGATACGCTCACGCAGATCACGGAACAGGTCCTCGAGCTCCTGGCGCGAACCAGAACGGCGCATAGCCTTGAGGATGCGCGCGTCGCAGTGCTGCACGGGGATATCGATATAAGGCAGTACCTCGGGCGTATCGCGAATCGTATCGATAAGCTCGTCGGTCATGCCCTCGGGCTGCAGGTAGAGCACGCGGACCCAGACGTTGTGCGGGCGCACGGCCTCGGCGACGGCATGCAGCAGCTGCGCCAGATTGCGCGGCGAGCCATCGGTGACGTCTTCGTCGGCAAAGTCGGTGCCCCAAATACCCGTGTCCTGGCCGATCAGCACGATCTCTCGCACGCCACCGGCAACCAAGTCGCGCACCTCGGAAATAATGCTCTCGGCATTGCGCGAGTGATAACGACCGCGGATATACGGGATCATGCAGAAGCTACAGAAGCGGTTGCAGCCATCAGAGATCTTGACGTAGGCGACAGCGCCCTCGACGGTGCGCTTGACCTGCGGAATATAGGCGGCAATCTCACGCTCGACACCCAGCACGCCATCGATGACCGTCACAATGCCATCCTCCTCGTCGGCCTTCACAAAGGCAGCGACCTCGGGCAGCTCGTCAGGCAGGTCGTCGCCATAGCGCGACGGCACACAGCCGCACATGACGATGGGACAAGAACGAACGCCGTCCTGAACCTCGTTGGCGAGCTCGAGCGTGGTCTCGATGCTCTCGGACGTTGCGGAGGCGAGGAACGAGCATGTATTGACGATGGCGATATCGGCATCCTGTGGGTCGAATGCCTCCTCGTAGCCCGCGGCGGTCAAAAGAGAACGCATGCGGTCGGTGTCAACCTCGTTCTTAGCGCACCCGAGGGTGATGTAGAGCACGGAGCCCAACGGTGTATCCATGTTGGAGAGCAGTCCTTTCGAATGATATTAGCGGTAGTTGGTGAACTGCAGCGGCTGGCCGTAGTCCTGGTCGCGCAGGAACTGGATCACGGTCTGCAACGCGTCCTTCGAAGCAGAGGAAACACGCAGCTTGTCGGCCTCGATAGTCACCTTGACCTTGAGCTTTTGGTCCTTGATGTCCTTGTTGATCTTCTTGGCGGTCGTCTGGTCGATACCCTCGACGATATGGCCGAGCACGCGCACGGTGCCGCCCGATGCCGCCTGCGGAGCATCCCACGAGACAGCCTTGAGGTCGATGCCGCGCTTGATGAGCTTGGAGCTCAGCACGTCGATAATCTGCTTGGAGACAAAGTCGGCCGGGGCGTTGATCGTAAAGAGCTTGTCGCCCTTCGAAAGCTCGATCGTGGCGCCGGAATCCTTCAGGTCATAGCGCTGGGAAATCTCACGCGTGGTTTGCTGGAAGGCGTTGTCGACCTCTTGCATGTTGACCTCGGACACGACGTCGAAGCTGGAATCTTTAGCCATGATGTTTCCTTTCGCGTACGAGCGGCTTAGTAGCTATCGTACGAATAGTCGGTAGAATCGGTGGGCGTCTGGCCGTCAGTTGCGGTATCGGCGCCATCCGTGGATTGGGCATCGGTGCCGTCGGTGGTGTCGGCACCATCGGTGGTGTCGGTACCATCAGAACTTTCACCATTCTCGGAACCAGTCGTCTCCTTCTTGGGAACGGTGATCGTCACACGCGCCACGCCCGAGGTCTTGGTATCGTAACGGACCTTTTCGCCGTTCTTGGTAACGGTGACATCGGAAGGCTTGGACGTGGTGATCTCGATCGAGGACTCAGGCGTGTACTCCTGCTCAAAGGGGCCAGTCGCCTGGGCGCCATAGACCGACTTGCCATCGACCTTGACCTCAATCCAGGCGGTCTTTCCCTTGGCAACGGAGACCTTGACCTTCGTTACCTCGTTTTCTTCCTTTTTAGCCGTCGTCTTGGTGGCGTCCGAATCGGTCGACTCATCCGTCGCCTCATCGGTGTCCTCATCCTCGTCGACCGTTTCGGTCTTCTTAGAGGACTTCTTGGGCGTCGTCTTGGTAGCAGTGGGCGTCTCGGGCGTGGTCTCGGGCGTCGAAGATGCGCAGCCGCGCAGAAGTACCACGATGAGCACGATCAGCAGCAACGCCACGGCACCGATGCCGGCGTAGACGATACGCGGATCGAGACCGTTGTTTTGAGGAGTACGGGAACCGCCGCGTCCACGACTGGAACTGCTGCGGCCGCCTCCCTGAGGCATACGACCACGATTGCTGTCGGAACGGCCGCGATAGCCACCCTGGCCCTGAAGGCTGCGCTGACCCGAGCGGGGCGCAAGTTCACCGCGGCCTTGATAGCCACGCTGGCACGCACGTGGAGCCGAAGAGCGCTGGCCATACGGCTGTGATTGAGAGCGAAGACGCGGCGTCACCTGCGTGGCATCGGCGTCCGCATAGCCACTGCGAGAACGTCCGGTGGAGATACCACGGTGACCGCGATCGGAATAGCCGCCGTCGCCGTAGCCGGCACGAGGGTCACGCGCCACGCCGCGGGCAGCGGGAAGTGTACGGTCCTCGGGCATCGGCGTACTGCGGAACCGGTCACGCTGTGAGCGAATCTCCTCGCCCGAACCCGTCTCGGTAATATAGCCAGCCTGCTGCGGACGCTGACCATAACGCGTTGAGCGACCACCCTGAACCATCAAGAAGCGCCCATTATCCACCGAGGAGCGTGAATTGACATAGCCGGCGGCGTCCTGAAAACGACCGCCCTGCTGCGACGTCTCGCGCTCGTATGCCATCAGCGCGTCAAAGGAGGCATTGACGACCTCGCGCGGATTGAGGCCCAAAAAGCGAGCATAGCTCGAAATCATGCCCTGCGCATAGCCGCGCGGCGGCATCGAAGCAAAGTTACCGGTCTCGAAAAACTCGATGATCTGCGGCCTGATTTTGATGGTGTTGGCGACCTGCTGAATGGAAAGGCCCATTCGGCGACGCTGCTCGAGCAGCATGTCACCAAAGCGTGCAGCCATCAGAATCCTCCAAACTCACGATCTTCACGTGCCATCTCGGCGTCGACAGATTCCAGCGCGGCAAGCCCCTCCTCGTCCAACAGGACCTCGCGCGGCTTGGAACCGTCGGGCGGGCCGACGACACCCTTTTCTTCCAGCATGTCCATAATACGCCCGGCACGCGCATAGCCAACCTTCAGACGACGTTGCAGGCCAGATGTGGAGCCAAGCTGCGATTCCACCACAATATGGGCGGCTTCCCAAATGAGCGGATCATCGTCTTGCGGCTCGGCTACTCCGGTGCGGACAATGCCGCCGCCACCAGCCATGGACATGGAAGCGGGCGCCACGGCGGACAGAATCTCCTCGTGGTAGTCGGGCTCACTCTGCGACTTGACGAACTCGACAATCTCGTTGATCTCATCATCCGAGACAAAGCAGCCCTGGATACGGCGGGGCTTGCCCCAGTCGACCTTGGAGAACAACATGTCGCCCAAACCGGTGAGCTTCTCGGCGCCCATCTGGTCGATGATGACGCGCGAGTCGATGCCCGTGGCGACGTTAAAGGCGATACGGTTGGTGATGTTGGCCTTAATGAGGCCCGTCACCACGTTGGAGCTGGGGCGCTGCGTGGCAACGATAAGGTGAATACCGGCGGCACGGCCCAGCTGTGCAATACGCACGATCGAGGCCTCGACATCCTTACCGGCGACCATCATCAGGTCAGAGAGCTCGTCAATGATAATGACAAGGTAGGGCATCTTTTGCGGCGGATTGTCGTAATGCTCAAACTCGCCAGCAGCCTGCTTTTCGTTGTAGGTCGAGATCTTACGCACGTTGAGACGCTCGAAGACCTTCAGGCGACGCTCCATCTCGGACACAGCCCATTGCAGAGCGCTCGCGGCCTGCTTGGGCTCGGTCACCACGGGCACATAGAGATGCGGCAGACCGTTATAGCCCGCAAGCTCGACGCGCTTGGGGTCGACCATGATCAGGCGAACGTCCTCGGGAAGGGCGCGCATGAGCAAGGTCGTGATGATGGAGTTGATCATCACCGACTTACCAGAACCGGTCGTACCGGCAATCAACAGGTGAGGCATCTTGGCGAGGTCGGCGACAACCGGCGTGCCCTCGGCGTCGCGGCCGATGGCGAGCTCGAGCGGACCGCCCTTCACATAGGGCAGCACGTCGCCCAGATTGACGTTCTGGCGCTTGCGGTTGGGAATCTCGATACCAACGAGAGAGGTGCCGGGGATCGGGGCAAAGATACGAACCGACTGGGCGGCGAGCGAAAGCGCAATATCGTCCTCGAGGCTCGAAATCTTGCTCACGCGCTCGCCCTCGCCAGGTTGCAGCTTAAAGGTCGTCACCGTGGGGCCGGCGATCCAGCCGACCACGCGGGCACTGCGGCCAAACTCAAGCAAGGTGGATTGCAGTGACTCAGCGGTCTGCTCCAGCTCCTTATCCGAAGACGCGGCAGAAGCCGACTGCGGGTTGGCATGTAGGATTTCGAGCGGCGGAAGCTTGAGGCCGTCCTCTTCTTCGCCCTCGTTATCTGCGGCGCCGCCGTCCGCTCCCCCATCACGAGCCGCAGCCGATTCGACAGCACTCGTGGCAGGCGCATCGGCAACCTTGGGATGCTTTAAGAAGTCGGGAATCTGAGGTGCGGCCGAAACAGGGTTCACGGCAAACGGCGGCTCGGACTCGTCAACCTTGTCCGGATCGTCCTCCATCGAAAGCTGTCCGGTGACCTGGCCGCGCTTTGCATGGCGACGCGGCAGCAAAGTTGTCTTTGCGGTCTCAATCGGAGCCTCGTCGTCCTCGTCATCGCCCTCGGTGAGCTCAATCTCGCTATCGGACCAAGACGGGTCGGGCTCACTCGTATTGAGCTTGGGAACCGTCTTGCCCTTCTTGGCATGACGGCGCGGCAGCAGCGTGGTCTTGGCCCGCTCGGCTTCAACCGACTCGGATACGTCGACAAACGGGTCATCGTCCTCGTCGTCATCCAAAACCGGGTCGACATCGCCACCCATGACCGTGGTCACCGCGGCGTCAGTCCCCTTCTGGCGCAAAATGCTCAGGTGCGGACGAGCGACGCCGGGAACAGACAGGGCCTCTTCATCGCCCCACGGGCTCGCATTGACATCGGCACGTCGACGCTCGGCAAAATCGGCAGCGCGATCGCGTGCGGAGCGCAAAACGCCACCCACCGAA
>DXZV01000076.1:0-734 GCA_019419485.1 Collinsella sp. | reverse complement strand
ATAATGACCAAACCAACGACGACAAGCCCCAGCAAGACAACCATGGCGATAGGTTTACCCAAGGCGTTTTGCAAGGCACTTGCGATAAAGGCGCCAATGTAGCCGCCCGACACGGAAAGGTTCTGCGGCGTAAACATAAGGTCGCACGAATCGCTCGTGCCCGGCACCATCAGCGAAAGAATGGAGACGACGGCGATAAAGACCAAGGCGCCGCCCGCAACAGAGCGCACGTTGAGCGGCGAGTCCTCACCCAAAAAGAGCGTGGCGGCAAACAGCAAGATGACGATCGGCAGCACGTAGGCGCCCAGACCAAAGCCCAGGTGGTAGAAACCGGCAACCGCAGCCGTCACGGGCGCTGTTGCCGGAGAGATCACGGCAATGAAGGACGCGATCGCCAAAACGGCGATGACCACACCGGCGATATCGCGATTGGCCGAAGGCTCGACCAGGGGCTCAAACTCATCAAACTCGGACTCGTGGCCCTTATTGGCACGCAGATGGGAACCGGCACCCTTAGCAGATGCCGGTTGGTTATTGGCCTTATTGCCTTTGGCGTTTTGTGCAGATCCGCGCGCCAAACTAAACCTCCATGACGACCGGGATGATCATCGGACGGGTGCGCGTACGGCTCCAGATAAAGTTAGAGAGCGAATCGCGCACGGCCTTGCGAATGGCATCGGAACCGCTGCTGGTAAAGCTAAACTTACCCTTCTCGATCGTCTTCATAATGGACG
>DXZV01000075.1:764-8100 GCA_019419485.1 Collinsella sp. | reverse complement strand
CTTCTCGCAGGCGATAACGCCCTCTCCCACCGAAACCGGCGTGTTGGGCACCGTCGAGATGTGCGCGACGCCCGGCAGGACCTGCTCCCACTTGGCACTGTCCCAAGTCCAGGCAACCGACAGAACGACCTTTTTGGCAAGAGCATCCTTGAGCGGGGCGAATACCTTCTCGATCATGTACGGTTTGACCGCAGCGACCACGATATCGGATGCGGCGACAACCTCGGCGGCATCGTGGCAGGCGACCATCCCACGCGCCTCACAGCGCGCAACCAAGGCGTCGTAGCGGCCCGCGCAGGCACACATGTCACTCGCAGTCACACCGGCAGCAATCCAGCCATCGGCCATGGCGCTCGCCATATTGCCAAAACCGACAAATCCGATCTTCATATCACATAGTCCTCTCAGAAACGTTCCTCAAAACGAAAGCTATTGTCCCACGTCATTGTTTCGTATTGCCGACCTATTTGTGATACGGCTCGCCACGGCTAATCTTGCAGGCGCGATAGATCTGCTCCAACAGCACCACACGTGCCAGGTTATGCGGCAAGGTAATGCGTCCAAAGCTGAGCATCTCGTCGGCTCGTGCGCACACGTCATCGCTCACGCCGTCCGAACCGCCAATCACAAAGGCAATGTCGCTGCTGCCTCGCAGCATAAGATCGTCGAGCCTCGCCGAGAGCTCCTCACTCGAACGCTCCTTGCCCTCGATAGCCAGCAGGATCACATGCGCTCGAGACGGCAAGGCAGCAAGAATCGCCGCCCCTTCCTTGTCGCGCGCGGCATCCACGCCGCCCGCCTTGGCCGGGTCGATATCGGCCACCTCGCGGATATCCACCTTGGCATAGGCACCCAGGCGCTTGGTGTACTCAGCGCACGCGTCCTTCCAAAAGCGCTCCTTGAGCTTGCCGACGCAAACGACGGTGTATTTCACGCGGGCCTACTCCTTCGAATCGTTTTGGACTTTGCCGGCGGTCAGCATCTGCTCGAACATAGAGGCCGACTGCGAGAAGTCGCTCGGCAACACGACCGTCGAGTTTTTGCCCGTGCGAGCGAACTCCGTCATCATCTCGGACCACTGCGTAAACATGAACAGTTGGTTAGCCTCGTCGTTACCGACGCCCGTCTCCTGGATAATCTCGAGTGAATCCTTGATGCCCAGCGCGATGGCCTTGCGCTGGTTGGCGATACCCTCGCCCGCCTTTTCCATTGCCTCGGCCTCGGCGGTCGCCTCGGTGACGCGTTTGATACGGTCGGCCTCGGCGAGCTCCTGCGCCGCAGCGCGCTTGCGCTGGGCGGCGTTGATGTCGTTCATGGAGTTCTCAACCTCGGTCGGCAGTGCGATTTTGGTGATGAGCGTCGACACGAGGGTGAAGCCGTAGGCGGCCATCTGCTCGGAAACGGTAGCGTTGACGTCCTTGGCGATGTCATCCTTCTTGGCAAAGACCTCATCGAGTGTGTAGACGGGGATGGAGGAGCGCAGGGCGTCGGTGATGAAGTCGCGCATCTGGTCGACGGGCTCCTGCAGCATATAGTAGCTCTTGTAGATGCCCGAATCTGCCGGGCCGGCGCCCATGTCATAGCTCACGTGGTACTGAGCGGAGACCTCAAGGCCAATGGTCACGTTGTCCTGGGTCTTAACGTCGATGCCAAAACCATTTTTCATGGTGCGCAGACTCACCGTGGCGGCCTTGCGGTCAATCACGGGCACCTTCACGTGGAAGCCCGCGTTGACGATACGATTGAACTTACCCAAGCGCTCGATGATCACAGCGTGCTGCTGCTCAACGACGTAGCAGGCGTTGGGGAGCAGCAACAACAGGATGATGATGGGAATCAAAAGGCTGGTAAGGGCGGCGATGATACCGGAAAACAGCATGGTCTCTCCTCTGATAGGCACACGTTGGCATTAGGATACCCGTCCAAGGAGATCGTGCATAACAAAAAAGCTCCCATTGCTGGGAGCTCTTTCAATCCATGGTGCGGGCGAAAGGACGTCCGCGTATCCGCTTCGCGGATCCGCACCGGCTTCGCCCGCCTGCCGGCGGACTCGCCAGCTCGCTAAAAACGCTCCGCGTTTTCTTGACGCTCGCTCCTTCACAGGTTCAAGTCCCTGCGATGAGCACATAACAAAAAAGCTCCCATTGCTGGGAGCTCTTTCATTTAATGGTGCGGGCGAAAGGACTTGAACCTTCATGGGGTTGCCCCCATACGGACCTGAACCGTACGCGTCTGCCAATTCCGCCACGCCCGCGTGCAGGAATTAGAATAACGGAGCGCCACCGCGAACGCAAGAACTATTTTTGAAAAAGTTTGCAGGCATTTTCCCAAGCGGCATGCGCGATTGTTTCGGCGTCCTCACCAGTGCGATCGACACGGTCGTTAACCAGCGCGTTTGCCGTAATGGAGATCATTGCGGGCTCGCATTCAAGACCGCGGATGGGCTCCGGAGCCATATACGGGCAATCCGTCTCGAACAAAATTCGATCGAGTGGGGTTGCCGCAAATGCCTCGCGCACGTCGTCGTTGCGCTTAAAGGTAGCCGCACCACCATAGGCGATATAGCAGCCCAGCTCCACAAAGCGCTCCATCGTGGCGCGGTCCTCGCCAAAACAGTGCAGCACACAACCGGCCTGGGGCACGCCCACCTCACGAAGCACGTTGTACGCATCCATATGCGAGGTGCGCTCCCCATCCGAGTCCTCGTGCCGCAGGTGCAACTCCACCGGCACATTGCAGCGCACGGCGACTTCGAGCTGGCGCGCCATGCAGTCAATCTGCACGTTATGGGGTGCCGGCGCGATATCGTCGTCATAGTCCATGTGGTAGTCCAGGCCGATTTCGCCAATACCGGCGCATAAGGGGTCATCGAGTGCGGCAACGATCCGCGCGTGAATGTCATCGGTATAGTCCGGCGCACCATACGGATGCACGCCGGCAAGATATTTAATCTGCGGAATATTCTGCATTGGCAGAATCTCACGCGTTAGCCAGTCGCTATAGTCCGCCACACTGCGCTTATCGGCAATGGGGTCGAAGATCGTCACCAACAGGTCGACGCCCGCGGCTTTAGCGCGCACGAGCGTCTCGGGCACTTCCTTGCCCCAAAACGAAAGCAGGTGCGCATGAGTATCAGCAAGCGGCGCCAAGGGCTCCGGACAGGCGACCGTTTTCTTTTTCTTGGTAAACGTCACACGTTCGGCATTAGGCGTCATGGATGAGCTCCTGGGCCAGACGGACAAAGTCGGCAACATCGAGTGTCTCGGCTCGCGTGGTCGGCGCGATACCACAAGTCTCAAAGGCGGCATCGAGCACATCCTTGGCAAAGCCGTTGGCGCTCATGGAATTGCGGATAGTCTTGCGACGCTGGGCAAATGCGGCGTCGATCACGCGGGCCACTAACTCGCGATCGAGCCCCTCGGGCACCACGCCGTCAACGCGGTCGATGCGCACGACGGCTGAGTCCACATGCGGCGCCGGCATAAAGCAGCGCGGCGGCACCTCAAAGCGACCCGTCACCTGCGCATACAGGCCGAGCTTTGCCGTATAGCCGCCATAGGTCTTGTTGCCTGGCATCGCGGCAATGCGGTCGGCAACCTCCTTTTGAACCATGACGACGGCACGCTTGAGCGCGGGCATCGTCTGGAAGAACTGCAGAATGATCGTCGCCGCCACGTTATAGGGCAAGTTCGCGACAAATACCGTGGGCTCACCGCCCGCAGCCTGCTCAATCTGCTCCGGCGTCACCTTGAGCGCATCGCCCATGATAAAGCGGAAGTTGGCATAGTCGGCGGCGTGGGCGTCGAGCACCGGTTCGAGCTCAGGATCGGCCTCAATGGACGTAACGCACGCCGCTTCCTGCAGCAACGCAAGTGTCAACGTACCGCAACCCGGACCCACCTCGAGTACGCGCTCGTCACCTGCAAACTCGGCAAGCTCGCAGATACGCTCGATCACATGATTGTCGATTAGAAAGTTCTGGCCCAGGCGATGCTTGGTCGCAAGGCCAAACTCCTCCAGCAGCTCCCTTGTTGCCGTGGGGTTTGCCAAAGGCGAAGTTGTCATAGTTGCCTCCTTAGCATGATGGCGGCGTCTTGAAACGAAAGGGCATGGACCGTTGCGGCCATGCCCTTACATCTAAACAGCAAATTGCCGATATGGCGCTCGCGCGGTCTCTACGCCAGGCGCGGGAACAGCGGGTCGCCCTTCTCGACGGGCTGACCGCCAGCAAGCAGGCCCCAGGCGCAGATGCCCTTGAGGTCGTCGCTCGCAGCCTCGTCCTCGCAGGACAGGCGACGCAGAGCCTCGGCAGACGTCTGGGGCATGAGCGGCATCAGCAGGTGAGCGGCGATGCGGATGGCCTCCAGCAGGTTGTAGATCACAAATGCCAGCTCGTCGGCCTTAGCCTCGTCCTTGGCAAGCGCCCAAGGCTCGGAGTCCTCGATGTAATGGTTGGCGGCGTGGATGAGCTCCATGACCTCGTCCTTGGCTCCACCGTAATCGAGCACGTCCATCTTGGCCATGTAGCGCTCAACCAGGCCGTCGGCGATCTTTGCCAGCGGGTTGTCGAACGCGTCGAACGATGCAGGCTTGGCGGGCGCGCAGCCGTCAAAGTACTTGCCGCTCATGTTGAGCGAGCGCGAGATAAGGTTGCCCCAGCTGTTGGCCAGGTCGGCGTTGTAGACCTGTTCCATGCGATCGAAGCTGATGGCGCCGTCGGTGCCGGGCACTACGTCGGTCATAAAGTAATAGCGATAGCCCTCGACGCCCAGCATGTCGATAACATCCTGCGGAGCGATGGCGTTGCCACGGCTCTTGGACATCTTCTCGGCCTTGCCGGTCTCGGCGTTGCGCACGGTCAGGAAGCCGTGGGCAAAAACATGCTCGGGCAGGGCCTCGCCGATAGCCATGAGCATGGCGGGCCAAATGACGCAGTGGAAGCGGATGATGTCCTTACCCACGATGTGGAACTGCGCGGGCCAGCGATAGGCCAGCTCGGCACGGGCCTCGTCGGTGTCGACGCCGTAGCCCACAGCCGTCATATAGTTGAGCAGGGCGTCGAACCACACGTAGGTCACGTGGCCCTCGTCAAACGGAACCTGAATGCCCCAGTCAAAGCTCGTGCGGCTCACGGAAAGATCGTTGAGGCCGCCCTCGACAAAGCTGCGAACCTCGTTCATGCGGAAGGCAGGCTCGACAAAGTCGGGGTGCTCGTCATAGAGCTTGAGAAGCTTGTCCTGGAAGGCGGAAAGCTTAAAGAAGTAGGACTCCTCCTGGACGCGCTCAAGCGGACGGTGGCAGTCGGGGCATAGATGCTGGCCGACGCTGCCGTACTCCTCGTCGCCCTTCTGGACCTGCGTATCGGTGAAGTAGGTCTCGTCAGGCACGCAATACCAACCGTCGTAGCTGCCCTTATACAGATAGCCGGACTCCTTCATGCGCTCCCACAGGTACTGCACGGCATGATGCTGGCGCGGCTCGGTGGTGCGGATGAAGTCGTCGTTGGAGATCTCGAGCTTGCTCCAAAGCTCCTTGAAGTGCGGAGCCTGGCTGTCGGTCCACTCCTGCGGCGTCATGCCATGCTTGGCTGCGGCCTCGGCGACCTTCTCGCCGTGCTCGTCCATGCCGGTCAGGAACTTGACGTTATAGCCGGCGGAGCGGCGATAGCGAGCCTGAACGTCGGCGATGATGGTGGAATAAGCCGTGCCCAGGTGCGGATCGGCGTTGACGTAGTAGATGGGCGTCGTGATAAAGAACGAAGGCTTGCTTTGATCCATGGGGTTTGTCCTCCAGAAAAACGTTGCATACAGGGGATGATTCTAGCGCAAGGGCTGGATATCCTCCATCTATTGCATATCGAGCACCATGGCATAGACATCGCGCTTGCGGCGCGAATACTTCTGAGACAGGCGCTTGGCCACCGCAGAGGCGGGCTCCCCCTCCTCGAGCGCGGCGCGGATATCCTCGCGCAGGGCATCGTCGGGATCCGCTACCGCAGCGCCAACCGGCGCGATGCCGGCCTCCTCGTCCTCGCTCGGCGGCGCGATGACCAGCGCAATCTCGCCCTTTACCTCGCCGCGAGCACGCAGCTCCTCGGCAAGCTGGTCAGCGGGCCCGCGCAAGACCTCCTCGTGCAGCTTGGTGAGTTCGCGGCAGACGGCAAGCTCACGCTGGGGAAAGACCTCCGCCACGGCCTCGAGCGTCGCCACGATGCGATGTGGAGACTCGTAGAAGATGAGTGCGCCGGGCACCACGGCAAGGCGCTGCAAACGGCGCACACGGTCGCCGTGCTTTCGGCCCAAAAAGCCCTCGAAGAAAAAATGCTCGCAGGGAATGCCGGACGAAACGAGTGCCGTGACGCAAGCAGAGGGTCCGGGAATAACTTCGACAGGCACATCGGCCTCACGCGCCGCCTCGACCAGCGCCTGGCCGGGATCGGACACGCTCGGCATGCCGGCGTCCGAGGCAAAGGCGAGGGTCTCCCCCGCCAGCAGACGGTCGACCAGGCCGGCAGCGCGGCTAGCGATCACATTCTCGTCGCAACGGACAAGCGGCTTGGAAATGCCCAGGTGCATCAGCAGCTTTGACGTCACACGCGTGTCTTCGCAGCAGATGGCATCGGCGGCGGCAAACGCCTCGCCAACGCGCGGGGACAGGTCGCCCAGGTTGCCGATGGGCGTGCCGACCACATAGAGTTTGCCCGTATGGGCGCTGTTTTGCGTCATATCAACCTATTCAATCATGCCGCGCTCGAGCGTACCGAGCGCCGCGCGGGCGTCCCATGCTGCAATGCGCTTCTCGGTCTTCCACGTTTGGAAGAACCAACCGGCAGCCGGCGCAAACGATGCCAGCTGGTTGGCGATAAACACGCGCTCGTAGGCATTGCGGCCCTCGGGCGTAACCGACGAGTTGGCAAAGATCGCCGCGCCCGACCATTCGCCCACCAGCACGGGGAACCCAGTCGAAATCGCTTCTTTAAGCTCGCGCTTGTTACGCGAAATCGCCGTCGTCAGCCCGCGAGGGCTCGTGATGTCGAGCGCATACTCGTCGCGGTAATGGTACAGGTGAAGGTCCATGTAGACGTTCTTGTACTTGGCGCCGCGCATAAAATGCTTCCACTCGCTGGGATGCCCCGACGACGAGAAGACGACGATCTTATCCTCGGGCATATACGAACGGACGAGCTCGTAGGCATCGCGATAGAAATTGCGCAGGTAGTGAGCGGGAATGCCATCCGTCATGGTGAAGAGGCTCTTGCGAACGCTCATCTGCGGCGTGTCCAGCAGCTCAATGCCCAGCAGGCTCTCGGCCTCGCCGTAGCGATCGGCCAGGCGCT
>DXZV01000075.1:0-754 GCA_019419485.1 Collinsella sp. | reverse complement strand
GTCGAGTGCGACATGGCGGCCGTTAGTGGACGAATGCCACTCGGCAACAGCCTCCGGCGTGGTGGGCGAATCGTTGGAATCGCCCTGGCCACCGGGCACAGTTGCCAGATCGAGCAGCACGCGGATGTCGTACTTGGCAGCCCACTCAATCGCGCGGTCGATGTAATCGACAACCGATATGTAGGAGGCATCGGACTCCTGTGAGCCAAAGGCATACCAAGGCACCGGCAGACGCACGGCATTGAGACCGATCTGCGCCATGCGACGAAAATCGTCCTCGCTCACAAACGTCTCGTAATGGCGGCGCATGCGCTCGTTATAGGCGGCGGTACCCATGGCCTCCTGTAGCTCGGCCGCGTTGGATGCACCGGTCGCCGCGTACAGCGACGGGGTCACCCAAGGCTCGGGAATAAACCAGCCAGAGAGATTAACGCCGAGTATCCTCTCCATCACTGCCCCCTTCGGATCATGCAGGTCGAACCCGCATCGTATTGCATAGGATAAGTATCGTTTTGAGTATACCCGCGTGTGCGGACAGGCGACCGAACGGTCTGTAAAGTGACGCGAAAGTGGGAGGAATGTCTGGGGCGGGCGGGCTCGGAATGGTGCGACGAGGTGTGTACGCGCGCCGGAGGCAGGCACCGGAAAGTGTGTCCCGTTCTGAGCCCTTATTCTGGGACGCAGTTTCCGCAGAACCCTACATAAAAGAAAAGGACCCCTTTGCAGAGGTCCTAGTCAATTCAAGGTGGCGGGG
>DXZV01000074.1:4610-8110 GCA_019419485.1 Collinsella sp. | reverse complement strand
TGGTGAGCACGAGCGTGCGGATGTGATAACCGTCGACGTCGGCGTCCGTACAGATGATGACCTTGTTCCAGTTGAGGTTGTCCAGGTCGAAGGCACCAAGGTTCTTGATGCGCTTGTCTTTGATCTCCACGCCGCAGCCCAGCACGCGCATGAGATCCATGATGATGTCGGACTTAAAGATGCGCGGGTAATCCTCCTTCAGGCAGTTGAGGATCTTGCCGCGGACGGGCATAACGCCCTGGAACTCGGCATCGCGCGAGGTGCGAATGGCGCCTGCTGCCGAGTCGCCCTCTACGATGTAGATCTCGCGACGGCTCTTGTCCTTGGAGCGGCAGTCGATGAACTTTTGCACGCGGTTGGCCATGTCGGTCTTCTGCTGCAGGTTGGTCTTGATGCTCTGGCGGGTCTTCTCGGCATTCTCGCGCGAGCGCTTGTTGATGAGCACCTGCTCCATGATCTTGTTGGCGGCGTCCTTGTTCTCAATCAAGTAGGTCGAGAGGCGCTCCTTAAAGAAGGCCGTCATAGCCTGCTGGATAAAGCGGTTATTGATGGCCTTCTTAGTCTGGTTTTCGTAGGACGTCTGGGTGGAGAAGCAGTTGGTCACCAACACCAGGCAGTCCTGGACATCCTGCCACTTAATGCCGCTCTCGTTTTTGTTGTACTTGCCTTGATTCTTGATGTAGGCATCGATGGCGCTGGTCAGAGCGCTGCGGGCGGCCTTTTCGGGCGAACCGCCGTTCTCGAGCCACGATGAGTTGTGGTAGTACTCCTGCATCGTGAAGGTGCGCGAGAAACACATGCATGCGGTGATTTTTACGTTGTAGTCGGGCAGGTCCTCGCGATCGCGACCGCGACGGTCGGCTTCGATAAAGAAGGGCTCGGTGAGATAGTCGGTGCCGACCTTCTCGAGCACGTAGTCCTCGATGCCCTTGGGATAGCAAAAATCCTCTTCGGAAAACTCGCCATCGTCGCCCTCAATGCGCAGGCGGAAGGTCACGTTGGCGTTGACCACGGCCTGACGGCGCATGGTCTCGCGATACCACTCGTGGGGAATACTGATCGAGGTAAAGACCTCAAGGTCGGGGCGCCACTTGATGGTGGTGCCGGTACGGTCCTCGTCGCTGGGCTCAATCTCGAGCGCCTTCTTTTTGGCGCCGACGACCTTGCCCTTCTTAAAGTGCAGGGAGTACTTGTTGCCGTCACGCCAAACCGTGACGTCCATGTACTCGGAAGCGTACTGGGTCGCGCAGGAGCCCAGGCCGTTGGTGCCGAGCGAGAAGTCGTAGTCGCCGCCCTGGTTGTTGTTGTACTTGCCGCCGGCGTAGAGCTCGCAGAAGACGAGCTCCCAGTTAAAGCGCTTCTCGGAAGGGTTCCAGTCGAGCGGGCAGCCACGGCCATTGTCCTCTACCTGGATAGAGCCATCGCGAAAGGCGGTAAGGGTGATGAGCTTGCCGTAGCCCTGGCGTGCCTCGTCAACGGCGTTGGACAGGATCTCGAAGGCGGCATGTGCGCAACCGTCGAGTCCGTCCGAGCCAAAGATAACGGCGGGGCGCAGGCGTACGCGCTCCTCGTCCTTGAGCTGACGAATACTGTCGTTACCATAGTTTGCGGTGTTTTTTGCCATGCTCGCTCTCTCGATGCTCCTTTGCTGCGTTTAAGTCATATAGATAGTCAAGGTAGCATAGCCCGGCCCATAGGCGATTCCAACCAACACGAAATCCATCGAACAATCGTTCGGAATTTGATGGAACGGCGTTTACTCGGACAAGACCGAGTTGATTTTGCCCGAGTAAGTTTGAAGGCGGCTGGAGGCGCCCTACCTTGTTTGCGGATGGATCGAATCGAACATTGGGACAAGCGTCTCGTTTTATGGGCCACGGGCGTGCGTGTGCGAGTCCCTTTGGCCCATAAGGAACGCTGGCGGGTCGTTATTTGGGCCGTGGGTCACTTCGCCGGCGCCGCGTTTCGTCATACGCTCATAGTGGAAGCCGATGCCACGGAGTCGACTTGCGACTCGGGCAACGGATGAGCTACAAGCCGAAAGGAGCGGTGAGGATGATGAAGCCCATGACGAAGAAGCTGCTGTTAGGAATTCCCACCGTGACGCTTTCGGCCGTGCTGGCGTGTACGGTGGCAGGCTGCGGCGGTAATGCGCCGAGTGGCTCGGGCGGGAGCGCACCTGTGCAGGAGAAGTCCAAGAAGGCCAAGGCCTATGAGTCGCAGACGGTCGAGGTGGCAGGCATTACCTATGAGTCGATGGCTCACGGTACGTTCTATCGCGGCGACGCTAAGCTGCAGGACGGCTTTTACCTGCACGTCAAAATTACCAACAACAATGCAGAGAACAGGACGTTTGACTCCTTTAACGTGCATGCTGCCCAGGGCGATCTTGAGGCAGGCGACCCGTTGTTTACTTCCGGCAAGGCGGCCGTGCTCGACTACGTTGCAAGCGAGGCTCCCGATGAGCTTCACGAGGGCATCGATCTTTCCAAGAGGCCAGATATCGGCCCGGGCGAGACCGTTGAGTACGTGTATTTCTGGGCGCCCAAGACGGCGTACTACGGGCCCATCACTGTCGAGTTCGTAGACGCTTACGCCCCCGCCAAGAATCATGAGGCCATGCACTTTGACACCACGGGATGCGAGACCAAGGAGTTCAAGGCGGCCGGCGGCGTGGCCGATTCTGGCGAGAAGGCAGATTTAACGGGCATCGACTGCGCATCGTACAGCATCGAGGCCGCCGATGGGTACACGCTGGATTCGTCCGACGAAGAGCGCGAAAAGGCAAACTTCTTCCACGACGAGACTGGAGGACGCCTGAACATCAGCATCTTCCCGCGCTCGCCGGAGGAAGAGGTTGCAAGCCTAGAGCAGGTCTACGAAGGCAAGGAGACAACAACCGACCAGGTTGAGTACAACGGCATAACGTGGCTGCGCTTTACCGGTCCCGACAACGGCCATACGCTGTTTGCGACGGCTCCCGCGACGGGCGAGACCGTCCGCGTGTCGATTGGCTGGAAGATCGACTGGGATGCCGCCGTGCCCATGATGGAGGCACTGAAGCTCAAGTAACGCCGCGATTCTTACGTCAGGCGACTCAGGGCTGGCTCCGAGTTATCGGGGCCAGCCCTTTTTGGTGCTCGATGAGCCGAGTCGGCGTCTCTCGCAAAAGTAACTTAGAGCTAGCGAGGCCTATCCGAATTGACCTCATTGGCGGTGTCTTTTTCGAGCGCCGTGCGGCGGGCGCTGTAGGCGACAAGGCCGGCACCAGCTGCGGCGAGTGCTGCTGCGGCTGCGGTTAGGGGGACGTTGCTGTCGCCCGTGCCGGCGAGCGCGCCCGTTTTTCCGGAGCGCTTGTTATTGCCGTGATCCTTGACGCTGCCAGAGTCACTGCCGCCACCGGAGCTGCTTCCGTCGGAGCCACCTCCACTCGAGCCACCATCGCCGTCCGCCGTCATCGGGGCGTCGTGAAGTCCTGTCGTATCCGCGCTGTCACATAT
>DXZV01000074.1:3297-4600 GCA_019419485.1 Collinsella sp. | reverse complement strand
GTCACATATGCCGACCTGAACTTCTGAGCGTTCGCATGCCGCGTCGGGCACATGAAGCTCGTGCAGTACGGCACCCAGCGCCGAGTTTGCGCCCGGTCGAATTTCCTCGAGCGTTATGGGGTCGAGCGCCACCAGATTACGCGCCTTCGCATACAGCGTTACGCGTTTGCCCACCTCGTCGCTCCAACTCTCGGGGATGGCGAAGCTCATGCGGAACCGTGCCGTGCAACCCGGTGCCAGCACGGCGTTGCCGTTGTCGGCTACCAGCGGGTGCGTTGCAAAACGTGTGTCCAGCGTCTCGAGCGCGTACTTCACGTGTGCCATGTTGTTGGCCGAAGCGTCTTCGGCAAGCTCTGGATCGTAGATTGAAGCAATGCGTGCGTTCGCTCCGAATCCGATGGATGCGCTGGAGAACGGCTGGCTGGAGCCCTCTCGGTACAGATCGATCGTGCCGGCGGTCAGCAAGGTGTTGCCGTCGTTTCGCACCGTGACCATGAAGGATTCGCCTGCTGCTCCGGGCACCACCGCGCCCGAGGTAGCGACCGCGCCCGTCGAAGTGGCACATGCCACCAAGGGCACTTCGATGCCGTGCAGCTCTGCCTCGCTCTTCTCTGCGCTCACAATGTGCGTGGCGAGCGCGGAGAGCATGCCTCCCGACGTCAAAAATGTCGTTATCTGGTCGACGGGATGGTCCAGCTCGCACATCACGAACGGCTCCGTGAACAGATCGCCTGCCAAGGTACTGGCGAAGATGCGGAAGTGCTTTCCCATCACTGCTACCGGGTTGCCTTCTTCGTCGTAGGTTTGTCCCACCTTGCCATCGGTGTTCTCTACATAGAGCACGCACCTGCCGTTGTTGCTTACGCTAAACGATGCCGGGCCACAGCCTGCCGCGCCCACGGGCCGCGTTGCAAATGCCGATGCGCCTCGCGTCCAAGTAATATGCTGCAGTTGCTCGTTGACGGTTGCCAAAAAGCCCGTGTGCTGCGGCCATGGCACCGCACGGGGCACCGCGGCGTCCGGCGGCATGACGCCCCAGCCCGCAATGGACTGGCCGATCGCGGCGTACGATGCGCAGCCGCAACCGTTTGCGGTCTCGTACGCAACAGGCACCACCATTTTGCCGTTGATATTCTCTGGTGCGCCCAGCTCGATGCTCGACGGTGCTTGTGGAAAGCGGAGAACTTGGCGGAACGTCAGGCTGTCGCCCAAATCATCCGACCACAGGGTAAAGCACTCCAGCGCAACCTCGGCCTCGCTGCCGAGCGCCTTTTCTGCGGTGGCTCCGCGGCGGTGGAGGCAG
>DXZV01000074.1:0-3287 GCA_019419485.1 Collinsella sp. | reverse complement strand
GTAGCCATCCTCCTGAAGGCGGCCGCGCGAGATGCTGCGCCACGACGTGTGCGATATCACGCGAACTCCGTCGTTGCTTATGCGCAGGCGCACAACGGACAGTATGCCGGATGTGCTCGCCGTATCGAAAAGGGTGTCGTCGCCGTCACGCCGCTCGCCCGAGAGCAGCAACACGTAGGCGTCCTGGTTTCCCCTCCCGTCTGTATATTCCACCACGTCGAAGTCGTAATCGAATATGCCGTCGCGCTCCACGTCGCCCTCGCCAAACCCAAGGGGAAAATCCACGGGCGTGGGAGCGGACCACGTGCCGTTTGCCTTTGTGTGTACCACCAGGCGCGAGCGACCATTGTCGCCGTAGCGCACCGAGGCGATACGGAACAGGCATTCTACGCCGGCAATCATTGCCAGCTTCATGTGGGCTTCGCTGAGCACGCCAGCAAGCAGCACGTTGTCGCTCGAGGGTTTTATGCCGCCACGCTCGTCCTCCGATACACCAGCAGAATTGGCGTTGGGGTCCGCAACGGCGTTCGTCGCCTGCCCGATATAGGTGTACTCGTACATCGGCGCGGCGTTTTCGCCGTTTTCCATCAGTGCGTGGACGAAATGCTCAACCTGTCCCGTGTCGTCGCTTTCTGCATCCGCCTCGAGCTCAATGCGCGTGACCGCTTGATCCCAATCGCGCACGACAGGCGCGGCGTTTATCGCGGCGGCTGCAACCTCGGCGCGTGCGAGCAGCTCGGAATTGGTGACGATGGTGGCCGACGCGATAAACTGCGGCACACCACCTGCCTCGGCGTTGCCGGGCGTGCCGAAGCGGGCATCCAGCGTGTAAGGCGTATCTCCACCCAATGCGAGCTCAGAGCGCTGGAGTACATACTGGTCGCCATTGTTCACCGACAAATTCCACGAATCGAGGAGTGTGGGCCACGATCCCGACCAAGCTTTGGTGGTCCACTTGAACATGACGAACTGCAGTATCACATCGACATCGACGTCTGCACCTACGCGCAGCCGCGGAAGCTGGTGGCTGTCCGCCTTCTCGTACCCAATGAACAGTGTGAGGGACGCGGCACCGCGCACGGCGGACGAAGCGACGCCTGCAACGCCGGCGCCAAAGGTGACGGCAAGCCCGATCTGGATGGTGAACGAGCCCGACGTGTTTGAATAGTCGAGCGAAATGTTTTTAAAAAACGCCGCGCCGCTGCCGTGCGTGTGGGCACCCACGGCGAGCGCCAGTTTTGCCAGCACCCAGGGGTTGACGTTTAGGAAAAACGGCACCGGTCCCAAGGTGAACTGTTCGGTCCAGTTGAGGTCGGTTCTTACCTGGAAGAGGGCCTTAATATTGCCGTATGCGGGGTCGTTGTTGTCACCCCAGGTTTTGCCCACCCAATCGTAGGCGAGCGAGCCGTACAGCTGTGTGGCGATATCCATCGTGAACAGCAGCGTGCAATGGTGGCGAAGGAGCTTGGTGTTTCTTGGGTCGGTGCCCGAACCGGCACTCATGCTCTTGTACTGATTCCACTTCCCCTCCATCTCGTCGAGGTAGCGGTTTGCCTGCTTGGCACCCGACTCGCGCGGTGATTTCTTCCAATACTCTGGATCTGGATTGCCCGAATCGTTCATATAGCTGGCTGGTTTGTATCCTCCGCCAAACAGCACGTATCCAGCAAACGAGAAATCGAAGAGGATCGGAAATGTGGGTATCCAGCACGTGAACTTATTGCCGCCGATGCCGGGAAACGCCGCGGGGAAATCAAACGGAGTGATCTCTTGGTCCATAGTGGTGGGAATGATGGTGGTCGAGCCCGATTCCGCCTTTGCGGCCGGCGCGGTGACAACGGCCATAGGGGATGAAAGCGTGTAGGTTTTGCCCTGATAGTCGAGGACAAAGCGCAGTTTGCACCCTTCTTCCAGAAGGCCCGATGCCGCGTCGAGAAACGTGTCTTCGAGTGTGAACGTCGCCAGATTATCCGCGCCCGATGCGCTGGCCTTGATCTGACCGATCTGCGTGACGGTTTCGGGTGAGCTGCCCGCGGCAGGCGTCACTTTGTTGATGCGCAGCGTTGCCTGTCCGCCCTGTGGCAGATGTGCCTGAACGGTAAAGGCGTGCGTATCGGGCTGCTCGTTTGCCGTGTCGTCCTTCGGCAATGCCATGAACGTAGCGTCGGCGTACTGGATGTCCCATTCGTCGAATGTGAGCTGGCGGAAGTACGGCTCGCCGTCGGAAAGCGGACGCGTGGGCGCGGTTATGGCGGTGCCACCCTGGATGCGCGCGAGGGGAATCTCGACATCGCGGTAGCCTGCCATGCTAATGGAGATGCCGCCGTTAAAGTCGTACGCGTCAAGGAGCGTTGCCTCGTCCACGTAGCCTTCCGAAAGCGGCGCGACCTCAAAGATGGCCGTGCCTTCGTCATCGGTAGTGGCGGTGAGCTGCTTGCCTGCGGCATAGCGCGATGTGAGTGTAACCTGGGCATCCGCGATGGGCGTATTCTTGTTGGCGACGTCGACCACCACCACACCGAACATGGTGCGCGAGAGCACCAAGACCTTGAAGGGGTCTTCTTCGTCGGCATAGGCCGCGGTGGGCGCGAACGGCAGCAGGAAGGCATTTTCGCTTCCCGGCACGCGAGGCAACATAATGCTCGCTAGCGAGGACGCTCCAGCAACAAGTAACGAACGGCGATCAAGCATCTTTGGCCCCCATCCCGCAGGTATCGGTGGAAATAATCCAATTTTGCAAGAAGGCATCCAGTCACGGTAGAGCCGTTCAAGGGTCAAAATGTCCAAATTGAGCGCGCGAAAGCGCCAGGCGCCCGAAGCGCTTTCGATACGCCGGGCAGTCTGGCCGCTAGCGCAACATGTGGGCAACCAGCTCGGCACGAGTTCCGATACCAAGCTTGGCATACACTCCTGATAGGCGGTTTTTAACGGTGCCCGGCGACACGCCCATATGGCGTGCGATTTCGGCGTTGGTCCACCCGCGACAGGCGAGCATGGCCATGGTGAATTCCGTGGTCGTTAGATCGTCGGCCACGTCTTCGCCCGAATCGGGGTTGTGGATGCGCCGCCAGCCGTAGCTGAATCGATACGTGATCTCGATGATGCGTGCGAAATCGTCAGGGTATTGCGATTTTAGGCATGCCTCGATGAGTCCCTGCAAAAGGCCATGGTGTTCGCCGATGAGTTCGATAAGGCCGTCGGGGCGCGCAATGTCCCAAGCGGCGCCAAAATGCGCTTTTGCGGCGTCGACGTCTTTGAGACTCATACAGGCCATCGAAGCCGACAAG
>DXZV01000073.1:6872-8192 GCA_019419485.1 Collinsella sp. | reverse complement strand
CGGAAGGTACGGCTGCTATGGACCTCACCGCTCTCGTTGAGCATACTCGGAATGAGCTCCGGGTCGGCACACGGCTTGCCCAGGCCCACGTTGGTATGCTGGCCCACCGCAATGCCGGCGTCCGCCACGAGCGACCAGCCACGCTCGGCCTCGGGCATATTGGGCATCAAACCCGCCGAGCGCACCAGACCCTCATTGATGCTGCGGGCAATCCCCAGGTTAACGGCATACGAATAACCGATATCGTCGGCACGAATGAGCAATTGCTTCATAGCGACTCCAATCTATGCAAAGACCACCACAAAGGTGCCTTTGTGGTGGCTTGAGGGCTACAGTCCAAAGAAGCCAAGGATCTGGTCGCGGCTTACGGGCTTGTAGTCGTTGGCATCGAGGCCAACGTCGTAGCGAAAGATAGGGTGCTCGCGATCGCGGTTGCGAGCGTTGGTGCGGTCTCCTCTGCTGTGGATATGCCCGTGTAGCATGATGGCGCCACGCGCCTTACCATTCCAGCTGAGCATGGGGTAGTGGCTCATAACCAGACGATGCCCCTTGGCATAGCCGGGAGCAATCTCCAGGTAATCGCGCACGTCTTCCCAAATCTGCGGTACGTCGGGATCTTCCCAGTCGCCGTCATGGTTACCACGGATGAGCGTCACATTCTTGCATTCGATACGCTCGCGCAGGCGCACCGCCTCTGCCAGGGGCAAACGATAGGTAAAGTCTCCCAAGATATAGAGGCGGTCGTCCACAGCCACGCACTCATTGATGGCATCGATGACCTTGCGGTTCATCTCCTCGACCGAATCAAACGGTCGATCCATGTCGTGCAAGATATTCGTATCGCCCAGGTGCAGATCGGCGGTAAACCACATCATCGTCTATGCCCTCATTTCGCAGCGCGTACAAGACTTGTTTAGTATACAGACGCAGCGATGCGACAGTTACCCAAAGAGCCCGTCCAACAGACCTCGGCGGCGCTTGTCTTGCTTTTTCGAAACGTCATCCTGAGCCTTCTTGCCCTGCCGCTTTTTGCAATCTTGCTCCAGTTCATCGTCATCGAGCAGCAGATCCCACTCAAACGGATCATCTACCAGATCGAACAAGTCATCGTCATCAAACACGTGCGCCTCCATTACCGATTAGAGAGCATCCACAACATAGTTGAGAAGTCTACGGGCCCGTGCGGACACAAATTCATCCTGTCTGCGTCTTTCAATCGTTTGCCGCAACGCTTGCGCGACGGAACGCTTGCAGATAAGATAGGAACACGGATGGCACCCGTGGCAGCGGGTCTTGCCAACTCCGATACACATTTTCATC
>DXZV01000073.1:0-6862 GCA_019419485.1 Collinsella sp. | reverse complement strand
CGTGAGAAGTGGCCGTCTTCGCTTACGCGGGGGCGGCCACTTTGTTTTTCCCTATGCCATCTGAATCTAATGCACAAACATGCGCACGAACTTGTGCTTCCAGCTTGCGTAAGGGGCATAGCGGAACGGCACGTCCAGCCACGTTGCCTTGTTCACGATGCTCTTCTTGTGGCTAAACGTATCGAAGCTCTCGCGTCCATGGTACTGTCCCATACCGCTCGCCCCCATGCCGCCAAAGCCCATATGGCTCGTGGCCAAATGCATAATGGTGTCATTAACACAGCCACCACCAAAGGGCACGTAACGCACAAAGCGCTGCTGAACCTCACGGTCTTGGCTAAAGATATACAGGGCCAGCGGCGTCGGACGATCCGTAATAAACGTCTCGGCCTCGTCTAGGCTCTCAAACGACAGCACCGGCAAGATGGGGCCGAAAATCTCCTCCTGCATCACGGCGTCATCGGGGGACACGCCATCCAAAATCGTCGGCTCGATCTTGAGCGAAGTCTCGCGCGCGGTACCTCCAAGCACGACCTTATCGGGATCGATCAGCCCGCGCACGCGCGCGAAATGCTTGGCGTTGACAATATGACCGTAATTCTCATTGTCGAGCGGATGCTCGCCAAACATGCGGCGGGCCTCCTCCTTGATGAGGTCCAGCAGCTCGTCGTGCACGCGCGCATCGACCAGCAGGTAGTCGGGCGCCACGCAGGTCTGCCCCACGTTGAGCCATTTACCAAAGGCGATACGGCGTGCCGCGACCTTCAAGTTAGCCGTCGCATCCACGATGCAGGGACTCTTTCCGCCCAGCTCAAGCGTCACGGGTGTGAGGTTTTTACTTGCACGCTCCATGACGAGCTTGCCGACCGGAACGCTACCGGTAAAGAAGATCTTGTCCCAGCACTCATCGAGCAACGCTTCGTTTTCGGCACGCCCGCCTTCGACGACCGTCACCAAGCGCGGATCAAATGCCTCTTCACAGATTTGCTTGAGCACCGCGCTCGATGCCGGAGCATAGGCGCTCGGCTTGATGACCACGGTATTGCCCGCGGCAAGGGCGCCGGCGAGTGGCTCGAGCGTCAGTAAAAACGGGTAGTTCCACGGAGCCATGATGAGTGTGACGCCATAGGGCACGGACTGCGTCTTGCACACACTCACGGCGTTGGCGAGGTCACACGGACGCAGGCGCGAGCGACTCCATCGAGCCACATGCGCAATCTGATAACGAATCTCGGAAAGCGAGGTGCCGATCTCGCACATATACGCCTCGTCATGCGACTTTCCCAAATCGGTCTTGAGCGCATGGGCAATATCGGCCTCGTGGGCCCGCACCGCATCGCGTAAACTCACGAGCGCACGACGTCGAGCATCGACATCAAACGTGGCGTGTGTCTTAAAGTAGGCGCGCTGATCGCCGACGATGCGCGCAATTTCCTCGGTGTTCATGGACCCTCCTAATTCTCGCCCTCAAACATACCACCCGCGACGACCTCGTACATACGCTCGAGCTCCAAACGGTCCATTAGAAGCGGAACGGGGTATAGCGGATTGGCCTCGGCATCGGCATGGGCCGCCATTTGTGGAATATCGGAGCGGCGAATGCCCGTCACATATTTGGGTATGCCCAAGGCGGCGTTCATGCGGTCGACCCAATCGATAAAGGCCTCAGCAGCCACGTTGTCCAGCGCATTAGCCGGCGCAATGCCGGCCATGCGGGCGAGATCGGCGAGCTTGGGAGCAGCAGCTTCGCCATAGGCGCGAAGCATGTGCGGCAGGATGATGGCGTTGGCCAAGCCGTGGGGAATCCCGTAACGCCCGCCCAGGCTGTGCGCGATGGCATGGACGTATCCAACATAAGAGCGCGTAAAGGCAACGCCCGCTTTATACGCCGCCGAAAGCATATTGCGGCGCGCACGCATGTTGCCACCGCACTCATAGGCCTCGAGCAAATTGTCGTGGATGAGCTGCACCGCCTGGCGCGCCATCTTGCGCGTATAGGGCGTGGTGCTGCGCCCGATAAAGGCCTCGACGGCATGTGTCAGGGCGTCCATGCCCGTTTGCCCCGTAATGGAGGCGGGCAGGCCGCGCGTAAACTCGGGGTCGTGCACCGCAAAGCGCGGGATCAGCACAAAGTCGTTAATGGGATACTTGTAGTGCGTCTCGTCGTCGGTAATTACCGCTGCAAGCGTGACCTCGCTTCCCGTGCCCGCCGTGGTGGGAACGGCGATGAGCAGCGGCAGGCGACGATGGATACGCAACAGGCCGCGCATCTTGTTGATGGGCTTCTTTGGCTGCGCGATGCGCGCGCCCACGCCCTTGGCGCAGTCCATGGCCGAACCGCCGCCAAAGCCGATAATGGCCTGGCAGGCGCTCTCTCGATACAGAGATGCCGCTTCCTCCACGTTTGAGACCGTGGGGTTCGCACGTGTTTCGGCATAGACCACAGCGCTAATTCCCTTGGACGCGAGCGCTGTCTCGAGCGGTGCCGTGAGCCCCAGACGGGCAATGCCGGGATCCGTCACGATAAGGACCTTCTGGATCGAGCGCTTTTGAAGCACCGCGGGCACATCCTCGGCATGCTCTAAAATGCGCGGCTCGGTATAGGGCAGGATTGGCAATGCAATGCGAAAAACCGTCTGATATGTTCGGCACCAGGCACGACGGGCTAGATGCATAAAGGAAACTCCTTCATTTGTTGATAGGTCAACATTTGCTCGCTCGATTGTACTCAGCGGCGGTCGCACGAGGTCTAGCAATCGTTAATCAATCAACATCTTCACATGCCCAAAATTGTTTTATTAAAAATCATTCCTAATAGGCTTCACATTCGGTCGCATTTATGGATAATAGAACTCGTCAAGACGCACGTCCGGAGAGGGCCCTTACGGGACCGGACGAGCGCGCCATCGCCATCGATCGAAAGGATCGAATTATGAAGTTTGTTTGCCCCGTTTGCGGTTATGTGGAAGAGTTCGACGGCGACCAGCTGCCCGAGGATTTCAAGTGCCCCCAGTGCGGCGTTCCCGGCTCTCGCTTCCTGAAGCAGGAGGAGGGTCAGCTCGAGTGGGCTGCCGAGCACGTCGTGGGCGTCGCCAAGATGGAGGGCGTCTCCGAGGACATCGTTGCTGACCTGCGCGCCAACTTTGAGGGCGAGTGCTCTGAGGTCGGTATGTACCTGGCCATGGCTCGCGTCGCTCATCGCGAGGGCTATCCCGAGATCGGCCTGTACTGGGAGAAGGCTGCCCACGAGGAGGCCGAGCACGCCGCCAAGTTCGCCGAGCTCCTGGGCGAGGTCGTGACCGACTCCACCAAGAAGAACCTCGAGATGCGCGTTGAGGCCGAGAATGGCGCCACCGCCGGCAAGACCGATCTTGCCAAGCGCGCCAAGGCCGCCGGTCTCGATGCTATCCACGACACCGTGCACGAGATGGCCCGCGACGAGGCTCGCCACGGCAAGGCTTTCGCCGGCCTGCTCAAGCGTTACTTTGGCTAAGCCAGCAGCCTGAGAGATAATCTCTAGCTCGAAGAAGGCCCGGACCGTATTGGTTCGGGCCTTTTCGTTGGCTTATTGCAGTTGCTCCTGAAGAACACTGAGCGACTGAGAGCTCAGGTCGTCGTATTGTATGAGGACGCGAGATGGAGCGTTCTTAGTCGATGCCCGATCACCCGTCCACAGGCAATCGGCGATGTTGACATAGGAAATACGAGCGTCAGCGAGAGCCTTCGCGAAACTCTCCCCTGCCTTGTCCTCGGCCAGGGCAACAGTGCAGTAAAGGCCCGCGTCTGCATGATCGATCGAAACCTCCCCTGCCGGAAACGTTTTCCGTACAAGCGCCGCCAGGCCATCACGCGCCCCACGAGCACGAACGCGCACGCGGTTCACATGTCGCTCGTAATCACCCGATTCCAGCAAACGCGCCAAGGCAACCTGATCAACAGAACTTACCGACGAGGCGTAGAAACCAAGGTTGCGTTTAAACCTCTCCATTAGTTCATCGGGCAGCACCATGTACGCCAAACGTAACGCCGATGAAAGGCTCTTCGAAAACGTGTTGGTGTAGATAACCGACTGGGCGGCATCGATCGACGCGAGCGCGGGAATCGGCTTGCCGGCAAGGCGAAACTCACAATCAAAGTCGTCTTCGATGAGATACCGACCTGGCCGCTCGGCGGCCCAGCTCAGCAACGCATAGCGACGTGCAATGCTCGTCACAAGACCGGTCGGATACTGATGAGACGGCATCAGGTGAAGGACATCGGTCCCGGTTTTCTGCAGCGCGCTCAAGTCCACGCCCTCAGCATCCAACGGGACATGCCGCACTTCGCAACCCATGGCCTGATAGATGCGCGTCAAGCGCAAATAGCCTGGATCCTCGACGGCATACACCTTGTCCGCGCCAAGCAACTGAACCAACATGGTATCGAGCAGCTGGGCGCCCGCACCGATAACGATATTGTCGGGATTAACATTCATGCCCCTTGTCCCGCGCAGATGGTGCGCAATCGCACGTCGCAGTCGAGCGGTGCCCTGCGCCGGTGCGGGCGAAAAGATTTCACGTTCGTCTTCGGACGTCAGCGTCGCCCGTAGCGCACTTTGCCAAAGCCGCGCCGCCTCCAAAGCGGAAGGAGAAAGTGCGTCGAATCGCTCTGCCTGCCCCATGGCATCATGCGCGCTGGGACCAACAGGGACAGCATCTCGGTCGATATCCCTCGCAGCCAAAGCCAAAACCGGCGCATCCGGAAGCTCGCACGCGTAGTAGCCACGACGCGGCATTGAGCAAATATAGCCCTCGGCAAGCAACTGGCTATATGCATTCTCGATGGTAATGACACTGATACCCAGATGACTCGCAAAGGCGCGCTTAGACGGAAGATGCTCCCCCGCCGCAATGCGTCCAGCAACGATATCATCTCGAATTTGCTGATAAATATACTCATAAAGCGATGCCTCGCCGCGTTTTTCCAAATTGTAGTCAAGCATGGGTCTATCACCTGACCTTATCGAATCATTCAATCTGGCATTAGTCTGACCTTGTTATTATCTCGAAAACTGAGTATTTCGCCATACCCAGCTCCCCGATAGGATGTTCCGTCAAGCAATGTACATGCCAACCAAGGGAGCAACCATGGCAGAACAGACCAGCAAGGCCGATCGCGTCAAACTCAATCGCGAGCTCGCGCAGATGCTCAAGGGCGGCGTCATCATGGACGTCACCACGCCCGAGCAGGCACGCATCGCCGAGGAGGCGGGCGCCTGCGCCGTCATGGCGCTCGAGCGCATCCCGGCCGACATCCGCGCCGCAGGCGGCGTCTCGCGCATGAGCGACCCCAAGATGATCAAGGGCATCCAGGAGGCCGTCTCCATCCCCGTTATGGCCAAGTGTCGCATCGGTCACATTGTCGAGGCGCAGGTCCTGCAGGCCATCGAGATCGATTACATCGATGAGTCCGAGGTCCTCTCCCCCGCCGATGATGTCTATCACATCGACAAGACCCAGTTTGACGTGCCGTTTGTCTGCGGCGCCCGCGATCTGGGCGAGGCGTTGCGCCGTGTTGCTGAGGGCGCCACGATGATTCGCACCAAGGGCGAGCCGGGCACGGGCGACGTCGTTCAGGCCGTGCGTCACATGCGCAAGATCCAAAAGCAGATCCGCGACGTTGTTGCTCTGCGCGACGACGAGCTCTTTGAGGCAGCCAAGCAGCTGCAGGTTCCGGTCGAGCTGGTGCGCGAGGTCCATGCCACGGGCAAGCTCCCCGTCGTAAACTTTGCCGCCGGCGGAGTCGCGACCCCCGCCGACGCCGCGCTGATGATGCAGCTGGGCGCCGAGGGCGTCTTTGTTGGCTCGGGCATCTTTAAGAGCGGCGACCCCGCCAAGCGCGCCGCCGCCATCGTCAAGGCCGTGGCAAACTTCACCGACGCCAAGCTCATCGCCGAGCTTTCGGAGGACCTGGGCGAGGCCATGGTGGGCATCAACGCCGACGAAATCGAGATCATCATGGAGGAGCGCGGGCGCTAGTCCAGCAGAAAGGATCGCACATGAGCGATTATGCAGACCAAACGGTCGCCGTGCTGGCGGTCCAGGGCGCTTTTGCCGAGCACGAGGCAAGACTGTCCGAGCTGGGCGCACGCTGTATTGAGCTGAGGCAGGCGGCTGATTTGAAGCAGAACTTTGACCGTCTGGTACTTCCCGGCGGCGAGTCTACCGTTCAAGGGAAACTGCTTGATGAGTTGGGCATGCTCGAGGAGCTTCGTACCCGTATCGCTGAAGGCATGCCCGTCCTGGGCACCTGCGCCGGCCTGATTCTGCTGGCTCACGACCTTGCCGCTCATGACGATAAGGGCACGCCGCGTTTGGCAACCATGGATGTGCTCGTTGAGCGCAATGCCTATGGCAGACAGCTCGGCAGTTTTCGCACCAAGGGACAGGTAGACGGCATCGACGGTGAAGTGCCGCTGACATTTATCCGTGCGCCCCGCATCGTCGAGGTCCACGGCGACGCCAAGGCCTTGGCAGAGGTCGATGGCCGCATCGTCGCCGCCCGCCAGGGCAACCAGCTCGGCGTAACCTTCCACCCCGAACTCGATGAAGACACCCGCCTCCACGAACTGTTCCTACAAATGTAGGTAGAACAAAAACGAGAGTGGATAATCTCCCACTTTGAGCTTGAATGCAGACTCAAACCGGGAGATTATCCACTCTCATGCTATGTAGTCGTTGGGTGTTCCTATAGTTTTGTCAACCGTCGGGGCTACTCCCGGTAGGGCACCCGGTCGCGCATCACGGCGTATATCGCCCTGAGCCGCTTCCTCGCGACGGCCTTGAGCGCCCGCCCGTGCCCCATGCCCCGCGCCCTGCAGGCC
>DXZV01000072.1:792-8214 GCA_019419485.1 Collinsella sp. | reverse complement strand
TAAATTCCGTGCCCGCTTTTAACCGCTCGGACAGAATGTGTGTCCGGTTGCCTATCGTTCCCGCAGGTAGATAACCTTTTCCGGAACCGTTAAATACCCTTTCGGAAGAGGTGCCCATGAAGGCCGTTTATTGCCCCTACTGCGGCGGTCGGACCAAGCGCAACGGCAGGACCTCATCGGGGTCCCAGCGGTGGAGGTGCACGGCCTGCGGCGCGTCGACGACTGTGAGGTACGACGACACGGCGACGAGGCTGGACGAGTTCCTCGGGTGGCTCCTCTCGAAGGACTCCCAGGCGGCGATGCCGGGCGGCGGGCGGTCCTTCAGGCGCAGGACGGCCGAGTTCTGGGAGGTCTGGCCGATGCCCGTCCCCGACGGCGAGCTGCACCGCGTGCTCTACGTCGACGGGATCTGGGTCGCGCGCGACCTCGTCGTGCTCATATGCTGCAGCGGCGAGCGGGTGGTCTCCTGGTACATGGCCAGGTCGGAGAACTCGAGGGCGTGGTCGGCCCTCATGGCGCCGATCCCGGCGCCCGACGTGGTCGTCACCGACGGCGGGAGCGGGTTCGCCAAGGCCGTGCGAGAGACCTGGCCGCGCACCAGCGTCCAGAGGTGCACCTTCCACGCCTTCTCGCAGGTCAAGCGCTACACGACGACGCGGCCGAAGCTCCAGGCGGGGCGCGAGCTCTACCTCATCGCGCGCGACCTCATGGGCATCGAGACGCTGCACCAGGCCGAGCTCTGGGTCGAGCGCTACCTCGACTGGTGCGGGTTCTGGGCCGACTTCCTGGAGGACAGGACCGTGGTGGACGGCAGGAGGGTCTACACCCACGAGAGGCTGAGGCGGGCGCGCTGGATTGGCTACGCTGATGTGGACAGTTCCGGGAGGGGCGCGAGAGACGGGAGGGCCGTATATGAGGGACCCCAGGCACCCGAGGCATTTCACCGACGAGTTCAAGAGGCAGATAGTCGACCTCTACAACGCCGGAAAGCCCAAGCGCGAGATCATGGACGAGTACGACCTCGGCAAGAGCACCGTGGAGAGGTGGATCAAGTCGATAAACGCGACCGGCTCGCCGCGCGCCGCGGACAACCGCACGCCCGAGCAGAACCGGATCCTGGAGCTCGAACGCGAGAACCGCAGGCTCCGGATGGAGGTCGACGTCTTAAAACAAGCGGCGCTGATATACGCTCGAAAGTGAGGGCCATAGCGGCCAACGAGGGCCGCTACCCCATATCAGCGCAGTGCAGGCTCCTCGGCGTCGCGAGGTCGATGTACTACTCCATGCGCTCGCGGGCCGACCGGCCCGACGCGCCGGACCCCGCCACGCCGGCCGTGGTCGCGGCCCACGCCGCCAGCAAGGGCCGGTACGGCTCGCGCAAGATAAAGGCGTCGCTCGAGAGGTCGGGCGTCACCGTCAGCCGGCGCCGGGTCTGCCGCATCATGAGGGAGAACGGCCTGGTCAGCGCATACGGCAGGAAGAGGTTCAAGGTGCACCCCGGGGCGGTCAACGAGGCCGACGTGCCCAACGTCGTCGCGCGCGGCTTCGGCGGCAGGGCGCCGCGCACCCATATATGCAGCGACCTGACCTACGTGCGCGTCGGGGCCTCGTGGAACTACGTCTGCCTGCTCGTCGACCTCTACAACAGGGAGATCGTCGGCCACTCCGCCGGGCCCAGGAAGGACGCCCGGCTGGTCAAGTCGGCGTTCGCGACGCTCTCCTTCCCCATCTCGGACATCGAGGTCTTCCACACGGACCGCGGCAGCGAGTTCGACAACGCCGAGATCGACCTGATGCTCGAGACCTTCGGCATAGAGAGGTCGCTGTCGGCCAAGGGCTGCCCCTACGACAACGCCGTCGACGAGTCGACCAACAGGATACTGAAGGCCGAGCTCGTCCACCGCGAGACGTTCGGCACGACGCGCGAGCTCCGGGCCAAGCTCTCGGACTACGTGCATTGGTACAACAACTTCAGGATCCACTCGACGCTGGGCTACATGTCGCCGGTCGAGTTCAGGGAGGCGGGGCCGTCCCTCCCGGAATCGTCCAAATAGGTGTTGCCAATCCACGCTCGTCGCTGTCGTCGCTGGTGTCGGCGGGGACGCTGTTCACCTACCTCGACCCCGCCCTGGCCAAGGCCGGCCCGCTGCCGTCGACCAACAACATGATCGAGGGAGGGGTGAACTCGCAGCTGAGGGCCGTCCTGCGCAACCACCGGGGGCTGACGTCGGTCAAGCGCGTGAAGGCGGTGTTCTGGTGGTGCCACGCGCACTCGGGGGACGCGAGGACGGCGCGCGAGAAGCTCGCCACGATGCCGACCGACGCGGACATCGACTTCCTGTTCAGCGTCTACTCCGCCTCGCCGTCGCGTGATGACGGAGGGCCGGAGTGGGGCGACAGGGCAGTGTGGGAGGACCTCCACCACAGGGACCCGTACCCGTTCTGGCTGGATTAATGGATGGAAACGGGTGTTCTATCGGGACACACATTTTGTCCTATAAGCCCCTCTTTATCCAAGTCACCGCATTTGCAACGAGCGAGCCAGCCTCTACTGATATATGTGTTCAAACAGGGGGTTTGTTGCGCAACATCTGTTCAATGAAGCAGGGGGTTAGGCTATACTAAATTTCACTGTAGACCGTACCTGATTCATCCAGTCTTCAAGTGCGGCATTCAGTGGACACCCAATTTATAATTTGGTTGTTCAGGCGGTCATTTGGCGTCTCGACACAAGCTCGGCCCCGGAGCTCGTTCGAGCTGTTCGTATTCCTTGAAAGGGGAAACATGGACATATCGAGGAAGACTGATTATGCCCTTCGCATGCTTGCGATGCTTGCCGAGGAACCGGAGCGGTTGCTTTCTGTTCGCACTGCTGCCGAAGAGGTCAATGTTCCGTATTCGTTTGCCCGTTCGATCCAACACGGTTTGGTTCAGGCCGGCATTGTGGAAAGCCTGCGTGGTGTTCACGGCGGCATGCGCCTTAAGGTGAGCCCCGACGATGTCACGATTCGTCAGGTTGTAGAGGCCGTTCAGGGCCCCATGGTTATGAACGACTGCACCGCGCCGGATGGCGACTGTGCGCGCATGGGTACGTGCTGCTATCATCCCCTGTGGGCCGGAGCCCAGGCGCTGATGCGCGACTATCTCGATTCCGTTTCGCTCGGCGATATCGTCGCCCATCGCCAGTTCCCGGCCGTCGATCCCAAGTTCGCCGATCGCGATGCGTTTCCCGAGTACGCTGCCTGTGCGTACGCTTGCCGGGAGGAATAGCGCCGCATAAGGAGCATTGCTATGATTCAGGACCCCTTTCGTTCGACGATTCGTTCGGAAGGGGTTCTGCGTTATCGCGACCTTCCGTGGCGCCGAACGCGCGACCCGTATATCATCTGGCTCTCCGAGGTCATGCTGCAGCAGACACAGGTGCCGCGCGTGGAGGCGCGCATGCCGGCGTGGCTCGATCGCTTTCCGACTGTCCAGGCTCTCGCTCAGGCTGCCCCTTCCGATGTCTTGGATGCGTGGCAGGGGATGGGCTACAATCGCCGAGCCCTAGCGCTTCACAGGGCTGCACAGTGCGTTGTGGAGGACTGGGACGGGGAGTTTCCGCGAGAGACGCACGATCTGGTCGCGCTGCCCGGCATTGGCCCGGCAACGGCGCAGGGCATTCGTTCGTTTGCGTTCGATCTTCCGGGCGTGTATCTGGAGACCAATGTGCGCACGGTCTTTTTGCATCATTTCTTTCCCGATGTGCCGGCCGTTCCCGATCGCGAGCTGGTGCCGCTGATTCAAGCCGCCTGTCCGGCGGCCCCTGGTGCGCTGGCGGATGAGATTGCGCCCTTTGCCGCGCCTCAAGACGATGCCGACACGCCGCGCGCGTGGTATTACGCGTTGCTGGATTACGGCGCGTATCTTAAAAAGACGCTGCCCAATCCGTCCAGGCGATCGGCGGGCTATAGCCGTCAGTCCAAGTTTGAGGGCTCGCGTCGCCAAAAGCGCGCCCACATTGTGCGCATGTTGCTGGCGGCGCGCGATGGGCAGCCCGCAGGCATTACGCTCGATAAAGCCGTTGCAGGCGTTAACGAGATGGAGGTGGCAGCCGGCCGGGAGTCGGTCGAGCGCGAGCTGGTCGCAAGTATTCTGGCCGATCTGGAGCGCGAGGGCTTTTGCCGCTCCGAGGGCGATCGTTGGTTGAGTGTGTAGCTCGCTCGAATTTGAAGAACGGGATTGTAAGGTTTAAATTCTCGGCTTGAGGGCATCCTAAAGACAAGGCCGCTCAAAGCCTATGGGCGGCATGTGTTTGAAGGGAAGTACACCTATGGATTTTGAGAATTCTCAAACCAAGAAGAACCTCGAGACCGCTTTTGCCGGTGAGTCCCAGGCACACACCAAGTATCGCTACTATGCATCCAAGGCCAAAAAGGACGGCTACGTTCAGATCTCGAATATCTTTGCCGAGACGGCGGGCAACGAGTCCGAGCACGCCAAGCTGTGGTTTAAGTATCTGCACGACGGCGCCGTTCCGGGCACTCTGGACAACCTGCGCGATGCTGCCGCGGGCGAGAACTACGAGTGGACCACGATGTATGACGAGTTTGCCAAGACCGCCGAGGAGGAGGGCTTTGCCGAGATTGCCGCAAAGTTCCGTGGCGTCGGTGCCGTCGAGAAGGCTCACGAGGAGCGCTACAACAAGCTCGTCGAGCGCATTGAGTCGGGCGAGGTGTTTGAGCGCGAGGGCGTGAAGGTGTGGAAGTGCCTGAACTGCGGGCACCTGCATGTGGGTGCCGAGGCGCCTGAGGTGTGCCCGGTGTGCAACCATCCCAAGGCGTACTTTGAGGAGCAGGTGGTGAACTACTAGCGCTTGGCGCTGGCTGCTGCGGAGCGCAGGGCGGGAGGCCGGATTGCCTTCCCTTCCCGCTCACGGCTCCGCAGGGTCGCGTTGAGGGAAGGCAATCCGGCCTCCCGCCCTGCGCTCCGGCGTTGGGTCGTCGCGTGCTCGTGTCTAAAAAGCTGATTAGAAGTTTGTGTGCCGCCTCTTTTGGGGCGGCACGTTTTTTGCGTGGGGTCCCTGTCTCCATACTTTTCGTCAAGCTTTTGGTTAGATTTTGGTCAGTTGGCGTAAGGGTGGAAGGCCAAAAGATTGCTGGCGAAAAAAGCTCAGAGAAAGTGCCGGTAGGGGAGTTGTTGAGGTTTTCGACAGCTTTTGTCAGCAAGAAACTTTGCAGCTATTGCTACGGATTGCGTTGCCGTGGCCTTGGCGGTGCGGGATGCTGGGCGCAAGCGTCGAATGCTCCGATTTTGGAGGCCAGCATGGATCTGTTTCTTGAGACCCCGCAGCAACAAGCCGAGCGCATGTTGCGCCAACAGCAACGGCTTATGGAGATGCAAATGCAAGGGGCGGCCGTCCAGCCTCCTGCGCAAAATGCCGCGCCCGCGGTTTCGCTTGCGGGTGGATCGGTGCCAGAGAACTATTCCGTACAACAAGATTCGTATGCGCAGGAGCTTGCGTTCGACAAACGCCGTACGCGTCACCGCCGCGTGGGCCAGCGCCTGCGCACGTTAGCGATGATCGTGCTCATTCCGTTAGGACTTGCGGCGATTTTCCTGGTCTCGTATGCGCTCACCTGCATTCTCAACGGTGCCTCGCCCAGTGAAGTGCTCCAGCATCTGTCAGCCCTCGGCCAGCGCCTAGGCGATGTCATAACAACTATCCGCGCCGGCTGGGAGAGCTAGCGTTTGTCGCATTAGGACTTCTAGGGTGTAGGGATTATCGCCACGAGTGGAATCCTTGCGTCCTGTGGGTCCTGTCGTGCAACTGAATAGTATTATTGAAGATGAATAATATTAGGATTTGCTATGTATAAGCAGGATTTAGAGCAGACCCTTTTGGACATTGACGAAGAAGCGGAGCTGGAAATAGGTCCAAGAGGCGATAGGCCGAGCGTTGTATTGGTGGGAGGAAGTGCCTTCATACTAAACGATCTGACGAATCGGTCGGTTACACATGACATTGATGTGTTTGAGGCGGACAGGTGCCTCCGCGAGATCATGGATCGATACCCCGGGGTGAATGGAATGGCGGTGGCATATTGCAACCAGATGCCATTCAATTACGAAGATCGATTGATCCCATTGGAGATTGGGGCGCATTTTATCAGGTACTTTACGCCATCTTTGGAGGATCTGGCGGTGATGAAGCTTTACGCCTATCGCCCGAATGACATTGTCGACCTCCATAGCCGAGCGTTTACCGAGCGGCTTGATTGGGATCTGCTCGAGCGGCTTATATTCGATGAAGGGGAGGCGTTGGCGTCGTCGCCTTCGGAGCGGAGCTACCAAGAGATGGTCTGTGCATACAGGCAATACATAAAGGAGGTGCGTGGTTGAATCTGACTTTTGAGGGATTCTTGAAAGGCTATTGCCGAGAGCTGTCCGGGCAGCGGTCGCTGAGTTTTAGAAAGCTGGTTAAGCAGGCAATGACGGATGCGCCGCGCGTGGCGGAGCCTCTGTTTTTGCTCGCTTTGGCGCAGGGCAAAGCCGAATACGTTCTGGGCTTATCCGAGGGCTCGTGGATGGAAGAGGATTACCGAGGCGTTTTGTCCTTGTACGATCAAGCGGGTGGCATGGCGTCTCTATGCGCCAAAAGTGAGCTCCCTAACCGTTATGCCAACGTTTGGCGTGCGTATAGAGCGGTGAAGGAAAAGCCAGTGGCGGACAGAAGGATCAACGCCCTGATGCGAAAAAGAACATTGGGGGCGCTAGGGGAATCGGGCGTAACGCGCTACGGTCTCTGCCGCGATTTGAATCTGAATAAGGGAAACGTATACGCATACTTGGCCGGCGATGACTCAAAAGTGAGCAGGAAGACAGCGCGCCGCATTATGGAATATGCGGAGGAGAGAAGCGCCCAAGAAGAGGTTGGGCGCTCGGTGCGTGTGGCGGGGTAAGATTGATCGCGGTTTTGATTGATAATCGATTGGGTTTGTTGGGCGGAGTCTATGTCTGCTATTGATATTGCGCTTGTTGTGATCGCCTTAGTGGCGGTGGGAGTTGCTGTGGTTTGCGCCCTGCAGCTTAAAGGCCTTCGTGCCGAGTTGCGAGAGCGTGGCGGCAACGAAGCGGAGACGCTCGCGGCGCTCGAGCAGGCCAACAGCACGCTCGATGCCCTCAACGTTGCGCTGGCCGAAACCCGCCGCACGGCAAGCGCCATCGCGCAGCAGCAGACGACCGACGCCGCCGTGGAGCAGCAGCGCTATCTGACCATCGCGCGTGAGTTCTCGCAGGCGGGCGACCGTATGGATGACCTGCGCCGCGAGACGGCCCAACAGCTCGGAGCCAGCCGCGAGGGTATCGAGCAGCGCCTGGACAAGGTGCGCGAGACGGTCGATGCTCAGCTGGGCGCCATTCGCAAGGACAACAACGTACAGC
>DXZV01000072.1:355-782 GCA_019419485.1 Collinsella sp. | reverse complement strand
AGAAGCTCTCCCGTACGCTCAACGACCGCCTGTCCGCATCGTTTAAGCAGGTGAGTGACCAGCTCGAGGCCGTGTACAAGGGCCTGGGCGACATGCAATCTATCGCCACTGGCGTGGGCGACCTTAAGCGCGTACTGGGCAATGTCAAGGCGCGCGGCATTTTGGGCGAGGTGCAGCTGGGCGCGATTCTGGCGGACATTCTCACGCCCGACCAGTATCTGGAAAACGTCGCCACCAAGCCCGGCGCCTCGGAGCGCGTTGAGTTTGCCGTCAAGCTGCCGGTAGACGAGGGCGATCCCGTGCTGCTGCCGATTGACTCCAAATTCCCGGGCGATGCGTACGAGCATCTGCTCGACGCCCAGGAGTCGGGTGACGCTGAGGCCATCGCCGCAGCGCGCAAGACGCTCGATATGATGGTGAAACGCGA
>DXZV01000072.1:0-345 GCA_019419485.1 Collinsella sp. | reverse complement strand
GACCAACTTTGGCATTCTGTTCGTTCCGTTTGAGGGCCTGTACGCCGAGGTCGTCACACGTCCCGGGCTTATCGAGACCCTGGGCCGCGACTATCACGTCAACGTTGCCGGCCCCAGCACCATGGCTGCCATCCTCAACAGCTTGCAGATGAGCTACCAGACGTTTAGGCTGCAAAAGCGCACCGACGACGTGCTGCGCGTGCTTTCCGCCGTCAAGGCCGAGCTGCCGCGCTATCAGGCGGCGCTGCGTCGAGCCCAACAGCAGATCGAGACCGCGGGAAAGACGGTCGAGGGCATCATCACCACGCGCACCAACGTTATGGAGCGCAAGCTCAAGGATATCGA
>DXZV01000071.1:241-8296 GCA_019419485.1 Collinsella sp. | reverse complement strand
TCGCTCATGGATGCCGTGTGCGATCCCAAGGGCCAGTTTGCCGTATTCAACAGTCTTGAGTGTGACCGGAGGCATATCATCTATGCCAAATACGCTCATGAGCGCATCAATGCGTTCGAAAACGAAGTCATCGACTTTTTTAACCAAACGTTCTACCCGTGTTCTTTGGCCTAGACGGCCTGGACACTGCCAACAAGAGTGGGTGGCATAGGGCCGCCCGCCAGACAACTAAGGAGATTCTTGTGGCAACTCAGAAATTCACCGGCGTTATCCCTCCCGTCGTTGTTCCCGATACCGAAGACCACCAGCTCGACGTTGCCTCCTTTGAGCGCAGCATCAACCGCATGATCGATGCCGGCGTCGATGGCCTGTTCTTCCTGGGCTCTTCGGGCGAGGTCGTTTTCTCCACCGACGAGCGCCGTCGCCAGATCATTGCCGAGGCCGTTCGTATCGTCGACCACCGCGTGCCCGTCCTGGTCGGCATCATCGATACCGAGACCGAGCGCATGATCGAGCACGGTAAGGTCGCTCAGGAGCTGGGCGCCGATGCGCTTGTCGCCACCTGCCCGTTCTATGCCCTGCAGGGCATGACCGAGGTCGAGGAGCACTTCCGCATCCTGCACGAGGAGCTCGACCTGCCCATCTTTGCCTATGACATTCCCGTCTGCGTTCACACCAAGCTCCCCTGGAAGCTCCTTGCCAAGCTCGGCGCCGAGGGCGTCCTTGCTGGCGTCAAGGATTCCTCGGGTGATGACATCTCGTTCCGCTACCTCGTTCAGGAGAACGAGAAGAGCGGTCATCCGATGAGTATCCTCACCGGTCACGAGGTTGTCGTCGACGGCGCTTACCTCGGTGGCGCCGACGGTTCTGTCCCGGGCCTTGCCAACGTTGAGCCCGAGGGCTACGTGCGCCAGTGGAAGGCCGCTCAGGCCGGTGACTGGGCTACCGTCAAGGCCGAGCAGGATCGCCTCAACGAGATCTCCCACATCTGGGATGTCACCTCGGGCGTCCAGGGCTATGCCGGTGGCGTCGGCGCCTTCAAGACCGCTATGAACCTCATGGGCATCTTCGACAGCCCGACCATGCCGCGCCCGGTGAAGGCCATGACTGGCGAGAACGTCGAGGCTATTAAGAAGGTCCTCCAGGACAACGGTCTCCTGTAAAGCTTTCCCAGGCACCCGACCTCGCCGTTCAACCGTGTGGCCATGACCCGTTAGGTCAATGGCCACACGGTTTCTCGGCGATCTCGGGCACCTGGATAACCTTTACTGCGCTGTGACGGCTAGCCTGACGGCGCATTTCCTGTAGTTGTTTTTATCTCCGAAGGAGAGCGACATGGAGAACAAGTACGTCTGCTCTGTCGATATCGGCGGAACTAAGATCGCGACTGCCATCATGGAGTACCCGGCTGACGGTAGTGTGCCCCATCCCGTTTTTGAGGCCGAGGTTCCCACAGAGGCCCAAGAGGGCGGCGAGGCCGTCTTCCAGCGTATCGAGGCGTCTATCAAGGCCGCTCTTGAGGCGAATCCCGATGTCGAGGTTCTCGGTGTCGGTATCGGTGCCGCAGGCGTCGTCGATCCCAAGACGGGCGCCATTGCTTATGCCAATGAGATCATGCCCGGCTGGTCCGGCGTTCAGTTGGGGCCGCGTCTGCGCGAGGACCTTGGTCTTCCCGTTGCCGTTGTGGGCGACGTGCAGGCTCATGCTCTGGGCGAGGCCCACTGGGGCGTCGGCAAGGGCAAGTTCTCCGTCTTGTGTCTTGGCATCGGTACGGGTATCGGCGGCGCATATGTCGAGAACGGCCGCGTGATGCAGGGCTTCCATGGTGCTGCTGGCCATATGGGCCACATCGAGTGCTCGGCTGCCGCCGGCATTCCCTGCGCCTGCGGGCGTTCCGGCCATCTGGAGTCGGTTGCTTCGGGCACTTCCATTGGTCGTATGTACGATGAGCGCTTTGGCCGCGTCGACCCCAGCCGTCCTTCGGTCGGTCGCGATGTGAACGACCTGTGCCGTGCAGGCGACGCAAAGGCGACCGAGGTCATCCATGATGCCGGCTTTGCGCTGGGTGCCAGCTTGGGCTCGCTCGCTAACATCCTGGACCCTGAGGTCATCGTGCTTTCGGGCGGTGTGATTCACCAAGGTCCCGATTGGCGTTCGCAGACGTGGAAGGATTCGGTGCACGAGGGCTATGCCAGCCAGGCGCTCGATCCGCTTCAGGACACGCCGATCCTCATCGGTTCTCTGGAGGGCGATGCTCCGCTCATCGGTGCCGCTGAGCATCTTCTTGCCTCGTTGAAGTAAACGTATCTGCTGTAGGAGCCTCCCGAGACAACACGCCTCGGGAGGCTGTTCTGAGAAAGGTTACAGCCTTATGACCGTCGATCCTTTGATTCAATCCCTGAAGGGCAAGCTCGTCGTGAGCGTTCAGGCGTATATGGGCGAGCCGCTTCGTACGCCCGAGACCATGGCTCAAATGTCTCGCGCTTGCGAGCTCGGCGGCGCCGCCGCCATTCGCTGCCAGGGCCTTGCCGACATTGCCGCCATTAAGGGTCGCTGTGAGGTTCCCGTCATCGGCCTGTGGAAGGATGGGCACGAGGGCGTTTACATCACGCCGACGCTGCGTCACGCTCGCGCCTGCGTTGCTGCCGGTGCCGATATCGTGGCGATCGACGCCACCGATCGTCCACGCCCCGATGGCAAGACGGTCGAGGATACCTTCCGCCCGCTGCACGAGGAGGGTGTGCTCCTGATGGCGGATTGTGCCACCATCGAGGACATTCGCCGTGCGGTTGATATGGGCTTCGACCTGGTATCCACCACGCTTTCTCATGGTGTCGCCGCCATCGACTGCACCATGGCCGATGGCCCCGATCTGCCGCTCCTGCGTCAGGCGACCGAGGAATTCCCCGGTCTTCCCATCATCTGCGAGGGCCGCGTGCACACGCCCGAGGAGGCTCGCGCTGCGATCGATGCTGGCGCCTGGGCCGTTGTCGTCGGCACCGCCATCACGCACCCCACGAGTATTACGAGTTGGTTCAAGGCTGCGCTTGAGGCGTAAGACAGGCCTCGTATCCGCTCGGGGCGGTATACTCAATATAGGCAATTGACCGCGCGGGATCCGGGTTGCTGGGTCCCGCGCTTGTTTTCGGGAGGCAGCACATGCAAAAGGGAGATGCCATGGATGCGGCGGAGCGCTCGGAGCGCATCCCCGATATCGTCATCATCACCGGAATGTCCGGATCGGGCCGCACACAGGCCATGCACGTGTTCGAGGACATGGGCTACTTTTGCATTGATAACCTGCCTCCGCGTCTCATCGCCCAGCTTGCCGAGCTCGTCGGCATCAATACGGGCGTGGGCAGGCATCTCGCCGTCACCTGCGACCTGCGCAGCCAGGGCTTGTTCGATGAGCTGCTCGATGCCGTTGCTGCACTCGAGGAGCGCGAGATGAGCTGTGACATCGTGTTTCTCGAGGCCTCCGACGAGGTGCTGATCCGTCGTTATAGCGAAAACCGCCGCCGCCATCCCATTGCCAAGCCGGGGGAGACTACGGCCGATGCGATTCAGCGGGAGCGTCTGCAGCTGCGGGGTGTGCGCGATCGAGCCGATATGATCATCGACACGAGCCGTCTGCGCACCTCTGCCCTGCGTAATAAATTGCGCATGGCGTTCTCCGAGTTGTCCGACCAGCAGCTCATGGACGTTCACGTGTTCTCGTTTGGCTTTAAGCACGGTATGCCCGTCGAGGCGGACATTATGATCGACGTTCGCTTCCTGCCCAATCCGTTCTACGATCCCGAGATGCGCACCATGACCGGTCTCGATAAGAAAGTCTCCGACTTTGTTCTGGACCATCCCAAGACCCAGGAGTTCTGGAAGGCCTGGACGCAGCTGCTCGATACGGTCATGCCCGGCTATATCGCGGAGGGCAAGCCGCAGCTTTCTATCGCCATCGGTTGCACGGGCGGTCAACACCGCAGCGTTGCCATCGCCGAGGCCACGGCGCGTTATTTGGAAGGCGCCCAGTATCACGTGAGCATTTCCCATCGCGACTTGTCGCGCGCGAACACGAAAGCATAGGCCTGCATGTCGTTTACCGCCGAGGTGCGTGACGAGCTCGCGCGCTGCGAACCCGAATGTGAATACTGCGATTTGTCGACGCTTGCCGCCCTGACGCGTGTGAGCGGTACACTTTCGCTGGCCGGCTCCGGGCGGTATCGTTTGACGGTCGCGACCGAGACGGGCGCCGTCGCGCGCACGATGATCACGCTGACGCATCGTATCCTTAAGCTCAAAACGGAATTCACCGTTCGTAAATCGGTCTTGCATAAGGTCCGTAACTATCTCATTACCCTGCCCGATCAACCCGACCTGGACAAGGCTCTGGTGCTGCTGGGCATTCTAGACCGCAGGGGAGGGCTCGTCGCCGGTGTTCCCCGGCACATCGTTGCCCGTCCCTGCTGCAGACTTGCCTACATCCGCGGCGCGCTCATCGCGGGCGGCTTCGTGGCCGATCCCCGCGGCGACTTTCATTTGGAGATCGCGGTGCAGGGCGAGCAATATGCCAAGGGGCTCTGCGATCTGCTGGAGCAGATTGGGGTCCATGCGCGCGTCAACGCACGGCGCGGGTCCTATGCCGTGTACATTAAGAGCGCCGAGGAGATCGAGCAGCTCCTAAAGCTGGTCGGAGCCAAGCGCAGCGTTGCCGAGATTGAGGAAGCGCGCGCGGTCAAATTGGTTAAGAACGACGTAAACCGTCGCGTGAATGCCGAGCTGGCCAATCAGACCAGAAGTGCGGGCGCTGCTCAGCATCAGCTTGCGTTGATCGGTGAGCTCGAACAGCGGGGTTTGCGCGACACGCTTCCGGACGCCTTGGCGGTCTTTTGCGACCTGCGCGAGCGCTATCCCGATCTGTCACTGCGCGATTTGGGGGAGATGGCTGACCCTCCCTTGTCGAAGTCGGCCCTCTACCATCGAGTTTTGAGGCTTGAAAAGCTCATTGAAGCAAACAGGTAGTTTAAAGTATCGACTTATATACGGATTTAGCTGCTATTTTATTCTTTAAAACGTTTTAACGTAAATTTGATTTTCAATTTCGACCATTCTCGTGAAATTCAAGTCAAAAAAAAGGTATATTAGGCGAGTGGTTAGTTTGTGGGCCTCAACGGCAGGCGCTGTAGCTTGCGGGGGCCTTACGAAAGGAGACACAATGGCAGTAAAGGTTGCTATTAACGGCTTCGGTCGCATCGGTCGTCTGGCCTTCCGTCAGATGTTCGGTCATGAGGGCTCCGAGATCGTCGCTATCAACGACCTCACCTCTCCCGACATGCTCGCTTACCTGCTGAAGTACGACTCCACGCAGGGCAACTACGCTCGCGATCACGAGGTCGTTGCTGGCGAGGATTCCATCACCGTTGACGGCAAGGAGATCAAGATCTACAAGGAGGCCGACGCCAACAACCTGCCTTGGGGCGACCTCGACGTCGACGTCGTTCTCGAGTGCACCGGCTTCTACACCAGCAAGGCTAAGGCTCAGGCCCACATCAACGCTGGCGCCAAGAAGGTCGTCATCTCCGCTCCGGCTGGCAGCGATCTGCCCACCATCGTGTACAACGTCAACCATGAGACGCTGACCGCTGAGGACAACATCATCTCCGCTGCTTCCTGCACCACCAACTGCCTCGCTCCGATGGCCAAGGGTCTGAACGACTTCGCTCCCATCGTGTCCGGCATCATGACCACCATTCACGCCTGGACTGGCGACCAGATGCCGCTCGACGGCCCGCAGCGCAAGGGCAACAAGCGTCGTAGCCGCGCCTGCGCCGTCAACATCGTCCCCAACACCACCGGTGCTGCCAAGGCTATCGGCCTGGTTCTCCCCGAGCTCAACGGCAAGCTCATCGGTGCCGCCCAGCGCGTCCCGACGCCGACCGGCTCCCTCACCAACCTCTACGCTGTCGTTGACAAGACCGTCACCGCTGACGAGGTCAACGCTGCTATGAAGGCCTACGCTGCCACATCTCCGAGACCTTCGGTTACAACGAGGACGACATCGTCTCCACCGACATCATCGGCGAGACCCACGGCTCCATCTTCGACGCCACTCAGACCATGTGCTCTGACCTCGGCAACGGCCAGTCCCTCGTCCAGGTCACCTCTTGGTACGACAACGAGAACTCCTACACCTCTCAGATGGTCCGCACCATCAAGTACTTCGAGAAGTTCGTTGCTTAATTTAGCTTATAGCGAATAGCTCGTTGAGCGTCTAAAGAAGGGCGCGGCCTTATAGGGCTTACACCCTAAGGTCGCGCCCTTTTTATAGGAAATCGTCTGCTGTAATGGAAGGCAGACACGTACGAAAGGTAGAAGCAAACATGGCCTTTACCAAGAAGACCGTCCGCGACATCGATGTCGACGGCAAGCGCGTTCTCGTCCGCGTTGACTTCAACGTGCCTATCAAGGATGGCGTCGTTGGCGACACCACCCGTATCAAGGCTGCCCTGCCCACCATCAACTACCTCGTTGAGCACAATGCTCGCGTCATCCTCATGAGCCACCTCGGCCGCCCCGAGGGCACCGGCTTCCAGCCCGAGCTCTCCCTCGAGCCCGTCGCCAAGAAGCTCGCTGAGCTTTCTGGTCTGGACGTTGCCTTTGTTGCCGACACCTATGGCGAGAAGGCCGCCGAGGCCGTCGCCGCCGTCGAGCCGGGCAAGGTCCTCGTTCTTGAGAACGTCCGTTTTGACAAGCGTGAGAAGAAGAACGACCCCGAGATCGCCAAGACCCTCGCTTCCTATGGCGACGTCTTCGTCCTCGATGCCTTCGGCACCGCTCACCGCGCCCAGGGTTCCGTTGTGGGCCCCGCCGCTTACCTGCCTGCCGTCGCCGGCTTCCTGCTCGAGAAGGAGGTCGACACGCTGACCGGTATCTTCGCCGAGCCCGAGCGCCCCTTCGTCGCCATCGTCGGCGGCTCCAAGGTGTCCTCCAAGATCGGCGTGCTCGATCACCTCATCGACTCCGCTGACACCCTGATCATCGGTGGCGGCATGGCCTACACCTTCTTCCTGGCTCAGGGCATGACCGTCGGTCAGTCCCTCAAGGAAGAGGACTGGGTCGAGCGCGCTGGCGAGATGCTTAAGAAGGCCGAGGAGAAGGGCGTCAAGATCCTGCTCCCCATCGACAACCGTGTTGCCGATCACTTTGGCGAGGACGCCGTTCCCGAGGTTGTCGCTTCCGACGCTATCCCCGATGACCGCGAGGGCATGGACATCGGCCCCAAGACCGAGGAGCTCTACGCCGAGGCCGTCAAGGGCGCCAAGACCGTGTTCTGGAATGGCCCCATGGGCGTCTTCGAGTTCGATAACTTCGCTCACGGCACCCAGGCTATCGCCGAGGCTGTCGCCGAGGCCGACTGCACCTCGATCATCGGCGGCGGCGACTCTGTCGCAGCTGTCAACAAGTTTAACCTGGCCGACAAGATGAGCTGGATCTCCACCGGTGGTGGCGCTTCCATGGAGCTCGTCGAGGGTAAGGCCCTGCCCGGAGTGGAGGCGCTTCTCGATGCCTAATCGCACCCTTCTTATCGCTGGTAACTGGAAGATGAACAACGACGTCGCCGAGGCTGCCAAGCTCGCCGACGAGCTGGCCCAGGCTCTGCCCGAGGTTCCGGCTGGCGTCGAGGTGCTCGTCTGCCCTCCGACCATCGACATCACCACGGTTCATGACCGCATCCAGGCTGCCCCCATCGCCCTCGGTGCACAGAACGTGTACTGGGAGGCCAAGGGCGCCTTTACCGGTGAGTCCTCTTGCGACATGCTCAAGTCCGCTGGCTGCACCTACTGCATCATCGGTCACTCCGAGCGTCGTGATTACTTCCACGAGACCGACGAGGACCAGAACAAGAAGGCCAAGGCTCTCGTTGCCGCCGGGCTTGTTCCCGTCTTCTGTTGCGGCGAGTCCCTCGAGGTCCGCGAGGCTGGCACCTATGTCGAGCACGTCGTGAACCAGGTCAAGGCTGGCCTTGCTGGTCTTGAGATCACCTGCCCCAAGCAGGTCGTC
>DXZV01000071.1:0-231 GCA_019419485.1 Collinsella sp. | reverse complement strand
CTACAATATCGATCAGTACCAGAGCTACACCGTGACCCTCAAGGAGATGTTCGGCGAGAAGCTCGCCGACGGCATCCGCGTCCTGTACGGTGGCTCCGCTAAGCCCGGCAACATCGCCGAGCTCGTCGCCAAGCCCGACGTTGACGGCGCTCTCGTGGGCGGCGCTTCGCTCAAGGCTGTCGACTTCGCCTCTATGGTCGTCAAGGCAGGCGAGTAGGACATATGGCACAG
>DXZV01000070.1:7964-8323 GCA_019419485.1 Collinsella sp. | reverse complement strand
GGTCCATGATGGCGTCGGCGCCAAAGTCCTCGGCGATCTTGACCTTCTTCCATTCCTCGGCGGCATCGGCCTTGTCGCCCGAGATGCCCAGGTTGACGTTGACCTTGGTGGACAGGCCCTCGCCGACACCAAAGGCGCGCATGCCCTTTTTGATATGCACGATGTTGGCGGGAATGGCGATGCGGCCGTCGGCCACGCGCTCGCGGATGTACTCGGGGTCGCGATGCTCGCGCTCGGCGACTTCCTTCATCTGCGGCGTGATCTGCCCGGCGCGGGCGAAGTCGATTTGCGTGACGAGCTTGGGCTCGGTCTGTGTGCTCATTGGCACGGCTCCCTTCGTTGGCATTACCCATATCAGG
>DXZV01000070.1:7005-7954 GCA_019419485.1 Collinsella sp. | reverse complement strand
AAGACCTCTTTCCCTACGACGGCATGATCCGTGTCAGGTTTGCGGGTCAGGGCGGGCGCGCCCAGTCTCAGCCTGCCGTCTTGTCCTGCAAGCTCCCCGTTTATGTAATGGGCTCAAGTATAGCTCGAATGGGTACGATTGGCCTAACGAGCGTGCCTGTGGGGAGGCGAACATGGAAGACAAGCATCTATATCGAGAGACGCAATGGGATGTATCGGCCGAGGAAAGCCGTGCGCACCATGGCCTTGTCGCGATTGGTTTTGCGGTGCTTGCCGTGCTGGTGATTGCCTTTTGTATCTGGACGTTTGGCGGTCACGGCGGCGCTGCATGGGAGTTCGAGGCCGACGATGCCCTGCCGATCATGACAGTGAAGGTTACGGGCGGCAATACCGTTGCCGCGCCGGGCGACTATTGGTATTCGCGCGATGGATTTGTCCAGCTTCAGCTGAGCGGTGGGTCTATTCCTGGTGAGGAAATCGAACGCGTGACGTATGATGCGGCGCTCAAAACGCTGACGGTGAAGCTCAAGAATCAGGGCGACGTGCCTACGACTATGGATATCGCGCTGACGGAATGGCGCTTGGAGCCCCCATCGGGTGTTGCGGTGTCCGAGGTAGAGCACGTTAAGATTACCTACCAAGATGGCTCGACAAACGAAGTTGGCAAAGCCGACGGCTTGGCGGAATAGACCCCGTGCCTAGGCAGCACATTCAAAAGTAGCGGTGGTCCTACAAGGTCTGTTCGTTCAGGAAGACCAAAGTGTTCTTATTTGAAAGCTCGGGAAAGTGACGATAACCAACGTCAAACGCGGTGAGCCCGCTTACATCCTCGAGCTTGTTTTCTGCCATCCAGCGCACCATGGAACCACGTGCCTTTTTGCTGGCGGTCGAGCGCTGGATGGGCTTGCCGTTGCGGATGCCTTCGCCAAAGAGGCACGTGACGACCGTGG
>DXZV01000070.1:0-6995 GCA_019419485.1 Collinsella sp. | reverse complement strand
AGGTTGACGATCGTGGTGTTTGAGCCTGCCGGGGCGATAGCCCGCGCGAGCTTGTCGCTCCAAAACGCATAGAGGTCTCGGGCATCGTCAACGGCGAGCTTCGCGCCCATCTCCAGCCGATATGGTTCGACGGCATGAAAGGGGCGAACGCACCCGTAGAGGCCAGAGAGGATCCACAGGTGGCTTTGCAGCCATGCGAGCTGCGCGGAATCCATCACCTCGGGCGCCATGCTCTGGTATTGAATGCCGTGGTAGGACATGACGGCAGGGGAGAGGTGACAGGCGAGTGCGGGATTGTCGAGATCGCCGTTTTTCAGGATGGGCCCGAACTCATGCAGGGTGTTGAGGCAAGACCCCAGCAGTTTGTCACTCACGTTCCATAGCGCCTGCAGGCTGTCGCTGCCTTCATTCCGCTCGATATCTAGCAGTGCGCGGTGGAGGCGAGCCGTCTCGCGCGCAAAGGGTGGAATGCCCAGGACTTCAAAAGCATCTTGGGCCGCGCGCATCTGCTTGGCGGGCGAAATGACGACCTGCAGCATGGACTCTCCTCTGCCAAAAAGGAAGTTGCGGTGGAATACGGTCTGTTTTGGCCGTTTATGGGCCAGTTTAGTCTGTATTTCACCGCAACTGACGAAGGGTTGGTTACGCGCGCTCGATGAAGGCCTTGTAGCCGCGATAGGCCTCGTAGATATCGGCCTTGTTAGCGACCTCCCACAGGGCGTGCATGGACAGGACGGCAACGCCAGAGTCGATGACGTTCATGCCGTACTTAGCCATGATGTATGCGATGGTGCCGCCGCCGCCCGCGTTGACGCGACCGAGCTCGCAGGTCTGGAAGTCCACGCCGGCCTCGTCCATGATGTCGCGGATGAGGGCCACATACTCGGCGTCGGCGTCGTTAGAGCCGCCCTTGCCGCGGCTGCCCGTGTACTTGTTAAAGCACAGGCCGCGACCCATAAAGGCTGCGTTCTTGGTTTCGAACTTGCCGGCGTAGCCCGGGTCGAAGCCGGCGGACACGTCGGAGGAGAGCATGCGGCTGCGGGCGAGCGCGCGGCGCAGGGCCAGCGGGCTATCCTCGCCGGCGAGCGTCATGATCTCGGCGACGGTGTTCTCGAAGAAGCGGCTCGTCATGCCGGTGGCACCCACGGAACCGATCTCCTCCTTGTCTACGATGAGTGTGATGCTCGTGCGCTCCACGTTGGCGACGTTGATCTGGGCGAGCATGGACGGATAGGCGCAGACACGGTCGTCGTGGCCATAGCCCAGAATCATGGAGCGGTCGAGGCCCATGTCACGGGCGGGGCCGGCGGGCACGACCTCGATCTCGGCGGAGAGGAAGTCCTCCTCCTCGACGTCGTACTGCTCCTTGAGGATATCCAGGAACATCTGCTTGACGGGCTCCTTGGGAGCGTCCTTGTCGTCCTCGTCAAACTTGACGGGGCGGCCGCCCACGATCACGTCGAGGATCTCGGCGTCGACGGCGTCCTTGGCGGGCTTGGCCATCTGCTCGCTCGAGAGGTGGATCAGCAGGTCGGAGATGGTAAAGACCGGGTCGTCGGCCTTGTCACCGATGTTGATGTCGACGGTGGTGCCGTCCTTTTTGCAGATGACGCCCACGAGTGCGAGCGGGGAAGCGACCCAGTGGTAGCTCTTGACGCCGCCATAGTAGTGCGTGTCGAGATAAGCCATGTCGCCGGCCTCGAAGGCGGGGTTCTGCTTGAGGTCCAGGCGCGGCGAGTCCACGTGGGCGCCCAGGATGTTAAAGCCCTGCTCGAGCGGGGCGGTGCCCAGGTTGACGAGCATAAGGTCCTTGCCGTGGTTGGCGGCGTACACCTTGTCGCCGGCCTTGAGCGCGCGGCCCTCGGCGATCACGGTCTCCAGATTGACGTAGCCCGCCTCCTCGGCCATCTTGATACCGGCCTTGACGCACAGGCGCTCGGTCTTGTTCTCACTCAAAAACTGCTTATAGCCGCGGCAAAGCTCCTCGAGCTCCTCGATCTGCTGTGGCGTGTACTTTTTCCATGCGCTGGGACGCTCCATGACGCAGGCTCCTTTCGGATCGATCGTGCTGGTTGATGTACCGTGAGCCATCGTATCACGCGCGGGCCCGCGGCGGCAGGGAAGCCTGATGTGCGGTGGCCGCGGGGCGGGGAGCGTGTAAACTGGTGTGAGCAAACCGTGCCCAGCCCAAAGCGAGGTATTCAATATGTCTGAAAAGCGCCGTACCTTTGCCGTCATCGACGGCAACTCGCTCATGCATCGCGCCTTCCACGCCGTGCCGCCGACCATGAACGCGCCGGACGGTCGCCCCACCAACGCGATCTTTGGTTTTCTGAACATGTTCCTCAAGATGATCGATGCCTTTAATCCCGACGGCGTTGTCGTGGCGTTTGACAAGGGCAAGCCGCGCGTGCGTATGGAGATGCTGCCGCAGTACAAGGCGCAGCGCCCGCCCATGGACCCCGACCTGCACGCGCAGTTCCCCATGATCAAGGAGCTGCTCGCCGCGCTCAACGTGCCCATTTTGCAGTCCGAGGGCTGGGAAGGCGACGATATCCTGGGAACCATGGCGCGCCTGGGCGAGGAGGCCGGCTGCGACATGCTGCTGGTGACCGGCGACCGCGACATGTATCAGCTCGTGACCGAGCACGTCAACGTGGTCTCGACTCGCAAGGGCCTGTCCGACGTGGCGATCATGACGCCCGAGAGCGTGGACGACCTGTATCACGGCATCACGCCGGCGCTCGTGCCCGATTTTTACGGTCTGAAGGGCGATACGTCGGACAACATTCCCGGCGTACCGGGCATCGGCCCCAAAAAGGCGAGTGCGCTCATCGCGCAGTACGGCAGCCTTGACGAGGTCATCGCGCATGCTGACGAGGTCAAGGGCAAGATGGGAGAAAACCTGCGCGCACACATCGACGACGCGCTGCTGAGCCGTAAGGTGGCGACCATCCGCACCGATGCACCCGTTGAGCTCGATTTTGAGGCGACGTCCTTCCCGGCGTTTTCCGCCGATGAGGTTTCCGCGGCGCTGGGCACGCTTGGTATCACCGCCATGCAGAACCGTTTCTTGGCGCTGATCGGCGGCGAGGGCGGGGCAGCTGCCAGCACGTTTGAGATTCCCGCCGTTTTGCGCGCAGCCGCCGGCGATGCTGGCGCGCTTGGTGCCGTTGCGGCTGAGGTCTCCCGCGTGATTGATGCCGGCGAGTGGGTCGCCGCCGTGGTGGACGATGACAAGGAAGAGGGCGCGCTCTTTGGGCTGACGCGCACGCTGTGGTTGGCGACGTCCAAGGGCCTGTTTGCGCTCGAGGAGGGCGACAGCGGTGCGGCGGCTGAGGTTGAGGGCTTCAGCTTCGCCCACGGCGTGATTGCCGGCGTGCTCGCGCGTCTGTTTATGGAAGGCCGTGTGGCGAGCCCGGACATGAAGGCACTGCTGCATGAGCTTTCGCCCATCGATTCTTCTGAGCTCGAGCTCATGGATCCGCTGGCAGTCGATTCCACGCGCATCTTCGATACCGTTGTTGCCGCCTACCTGTTGGATTCCGACCGCTCCGAGTTTGACGAGGTGTATCTGGCCGATACGTATCTGCAGATGGCGCTGCCTGCGGCGCGCGGCGCAGAGGGTGCTGGCGAGGACGCTCCTGCGCCCGCCGCTCGCACGGCGGCCTTGACGCTGGCGCTGGTTGCACCGCTGCGTGACCGCATGGCCCGCGAGAACGCCGCCAACGTGTTCGATGGGATCGAGATGCCGCTCGTGCCGGTGCTTGCCAAGATGGAGCGCGCGGGCATGCTCGTGGACCCCGACCGCCTGCACAGTCTGTCCGAGGGCCTGGCGACCCAGATTGCCGATGTCGAGCGCAGCATTCGCGACCTGGCCGGCGACGAGACCTTTAACATCGGCAGCCCCATGCAACTCTCGCACGTGCTGTTTGATGTTATGGGACTTCCGACCAAGGGCCTCAAAAAGACCAAGCGCGGCTACTATTCGACCAACGCCAAGGTGCTGAGCGACCTTGCCCGCGACCACGAGATCGTGCGCCTGATTTTGGACTGGCGTGAGAAGTCCAAGATTAAGTCGACCTATCTGGACACGCTGGGCCCGCTGCGCCGTGGTGACGGGCGTGTGCACACCACGTACAACCAGACCATCACCGCGACGGGGCGTTTGTCTTCGAGCGACCCCAATCTGCAAAACATTCCGACGCGCTCGGAGCTGGGGCGTACCGTCAAGACGGCGTTCTCGGCGGGCGAGGGCAGCGTCTTTTTGGCGGTGGACTACTCGCAGATCGAGCTGCGCCTGCTCGCGCATCTTTCGGGTGACGAGCACCTGGTGCGCGCCTTCAACGAGGGCGAGGACTTCCATGCCGAGACGGCCGCGCGCGTATTTGGCGTGCCGGTGTCCGAGGTGACACCCGACCTGCGTAGCCGCGCCAAGGCCGTGAACTTTGGCATCGTGTATGGTCAGCAGGCCTACGGCCTGTCGCAGTCGCTGCACATCTCGATGGCTGAAGCGCGCGACATGATCGACCGCTACTACGAGGCCTACCCGGGTGTGCGTACGTTCCTCGACAACGTGGTGGCGCGCGCCAAGCAGACGGGCTACGCCGAGACCATGTACGGTCGCCGTCGCCATATACCGGAGCTCAAGGCCAAAAATCCGCAACTCCGCGGCTTTGGCGAGCGCACGGCCATGAACCACCCCATGCAGGGCACCGCGGCCGACATCATCAAGATCGCAATGGCCCGCGTAAGCCGCCGCCTGGAAGAAGAGGGCTTTGCCGCCCACATGATCCTACAAGTACACGATGAACTGGACTTTGAGTGTCCGGCCAACGAAGTCGAGCGCCTAACCGCCATGGTCCAAGACGTCATGGAACACGTCGTAGACTTGCGCGTGCCCCTCATCGCCGAAGCCAGCACCGGCATAACCTGGGCCGACGCCAAATAAAGACGTACCAACAGCCCCAAAGTAGCCAAAACAGAAGGGAGCCCCTCATCAACAAGGAGCTCCCTTCATTCAATTTAATTCAGCCAAAGTATCTAGACGCCAAGACGCCATCTAGGCGGCAGACAAGTAAACCTAGGACCTGGCCGGGCGACGCGGGTGAGTTTTTCGTAGATTCCGCACGAGCCGAAGGCCACTTAATGTGGCCTTCGAGCGAGCCCAGGACCTGACCGAACGAAAAACTCACCCGCGTCGCCCGGCCAGGTCCGACAAGCTACGTTAACGAGCCGCCAAGATGGCGTCGATGAGCGTCAGTACGCCCCCGTCGTTGTTGCTCGGAATACGCCACTTGGCATGCGCGTTCATGTGTTCCTCGGCATTGTCCACGATAAAGCTGTGACCGACGCGCTCAAGCATGGGGATGTCGTTGTACGTATCGCCCACGGCAGCGGCGTCGGCGATATCGATGCCCAGGCGCTCGCAGAGATGTGCTACGCCCGACCCCTTGTCGACGCCCAGATTCATAAAGTCGATCCACTCGCGGCCCGCATTGGTGACGTAGAGTTTGTCCGAGAACTCGGGGCTGTAGTCCTCGCGAAACGCTGGCTCGGCATCGTAGGCGGGGAAGAAGATCGAAATCTTGTTGGACTCGATATCAAGGCCCTCAAAGCTATCGACGTAGTTGATCGTGTTGTAGTAGACGCTGATCTCGTCGTGGTACTGATGGTCGCGGGCGAGCACATAGAACTCGTCGTAGCAGCACAAGACGGGAACGGCACGCGGGTCCTCCGAGGCACGGGTGAGCACCTGCTGATACAGCGCCACATCGATGTTGCTCTTATAGATATAGCTGCCGCGATAGATGACGCAGGCTCCGTTGTCGGGACAAAAAGCAAGGCGGTTCTTAATGCTCTCGAACATTTCCTCGAGTTTGGGGGCGGGGCGTCCGCTGGCGGGGCAGAATACAATGCCTGCGTCGGCGAGCTTGTCCAGGCGCTCATCAAGACCCTGCGGCAACACGCGCTTGTCGGTGAGCAGCGTCTTGTCCATGTCGACGGCGAGAATCTTAATGCTTCCGATATTGGTGTCCGATTCGTAAGTTTGCATAAAAGCGCGCCTTTCGTTTCGAAATTGTTTCAGACGTTATAACCATCAACCAGTAACTGAGCGTATTGTCGCAGGAACGGAGCGTATTTGCACCACGCTTCACAAAGTAATGAAAAAACTTTTCAGAAATTTGAATTTGTCGCTTGTGCTGCGGGCACTTTAGCGTAATATAGCGACCATCGAAAACGGAGACGGAAATACAACCGCTTACCGAAGAAAAGGTACCGTTTACGATATTAGAATTGCGCCCGGCGATAGGTGAAAGGAGAGGCAGATGCAGTTCGTAAAGATCATCACCACTGCAGATAATGCCATCCGACGCCAGCGCGCAATTTCCCGACGACGATAACAATCGTCTCTGTTCGTATGGGGTGAAATGCCCCAACAGAGTCATTTTGAGGTCGTTGGGTTTAAGCACGACATAGCCGCATGTTTCTAGGGCATGCCTGTGATGCATTCTGCTGAATAACCTGATATTGCACGGTTTTTGACCTCAAGGTGACTTGCAACTGACCGATGTTCTAACTAGCTACCAAGGGCGAAAGGAAACAGCCATGAGCAAGGAAAAAGTCGTTCTCGCATATTCCGGTGGTCTTGATACATCCGTATGTGTCAAGTGGCTCCAGGACGAGAAGAATCTCGACGTCGTTTGCGTCTGCGGCAACGTGGGCCAGGAGGAGACCGGCCTGGATGCCAAAAAGCAGAAGGCGCTCGACCTGGGCGTTCTCGATTGCCAGGTGCTCGACCTGCGCGACGAGTTCTCCGATGAGTTCCTGACTAAGGCCATCGCCGCAAACTCCATGTACGAGAATAAGTACCCGCTGCTCTCCGCTCTTTCCCGCCCGCTGCTCGCCAAGAAGCTTGTCGAGGTCGCCCACGAGTTTGGCGCGACCTACGTCGCCCACGGCTGCACCGGCAAGGGCAACGACCAGGTCCGCTT
>DXZV01000007.1:24974-28166 GCA_019419485.1 Collinsella sp. | reverse complement strand
TGCTCGGCGTCGTCAACACCGGCATTGGTTGCCTGCTCTACTTTAGCGCCGTCGCCAAGCTGCCCGTCCAGACCGTCGCCGTCGTCGGCTACCTCGAGCCGCTTTCGGCGGTCGTGTTCTCGGCCGCCCTTTTGGGTGAAGCCATAACACCGGTCCGCCTGATGGGCGCCGCGCTTATCATCGGCGGCGCGATTTTTTGCGAACTCGCCGGCAAACGCGCAAACGCCAAGGCTGGCATCGCCCAGATAGCACGTGCTTAAAAGCCCCTGCTTTGAAATGCTACCTGCGTAGATAAATAATCCCCAGCTGAGGATTATTGTCTAAAATAACCCGATGTGCCAAACTGCTCTTGTATGTATAAAGACGGCATAAAGTTTTTTGTCCTAGACAGATAACCGGATGTCTAAGGGAGTCCTCGTGGCACACAACAAACTGGAGGCAAACCTCCAAGACCAGCGCGGGCAAGGCGGGCACGGAGCCATCCCCCTCTCCGCTGGCATGCTGCTCGTAACGCTCGGCGTCGTCTATGGCGACATCGGCACGAGCCCCATGTACACCATGAAATCAATCGTCGCCAACAACGGCGGCATCGGCACCGTCAGCGAGGACATGATTCTGGGCGCACTTTCGCTCGTCATCTGGACCATGACGCTCGTGACCACGGTCAAATACGTGGTAATCGCCATGAAGGCCGATAACCACAACGAAGGCGGCATCTTCGCCCTGTTCAGTCTCGTGCGCAAGGTGGCACCGTGGCTGATCCTTCCCGCCATGATCGGCGGCGCGGCGCTGCTCGCCGACGGCATCCTCACCCCCGCGGTCACGGTCACCACGGCCATTGAGGGCCTGCGCACCATCGAGTGGGGTCACGCGCTTTTGGGTGACGGGCAAACCAACGTCATCATTATCTGCGGCCTATTTGCCATGCAGCGCGCCGGCACCTCGTCGATCGGCAAGCTGTTCGGCCCGCTCATGACACTATGGTTCCTGTTCTTGGCAGGCGCTGGCCTGTTCAACATGCTCGGCAACCTGTCCATCTTGCGCGCGCTCAACCCCATCCGCGGCATCATGTTTCTGTTCTCGCCCATCAACCACTCGGGCATTATGGTGCTCGGCTTTGTCTTCCTATCGACAACCGGTGCCGAGGCACTCTACTCGGACATGGGCCACGTGGGCAAGGCAAACATCTATGCATCCTGGCCATTTGTTAAGGCGGCCCTTATCCTCAACTATCTGGGTCAGGGAGCCTGGCTGCTCGCCAATAACTCCAACCCCCAGATGCTCGCGATGGATATCGTCAACCCGTTCTATATGATGCTCCCCGAGCCCCTACGCCCCTTTGCCATCGTGCTTTCGGCCGTGGCGGCCATCATCGCCTCACAGGCGCTCATCACCGGCTCGTTCTCGCTGGTATCCGAGGCAACGCGCCTCAACCTTATGCCGCACCTGCGCATCCACTACCCCAGCGACACCAAGGGCCAGCTCTATATTCCGCTCGTCAATAACATCATGTGGGTCGGCTGCATCTTCATTGTGCTGCTGTTCCAGAACTCCGAGCGCATGGAGAGCGCCTATGGCCTCGCCATTACCGTGACCATGCTTATGACCACCACGCTGCTGACGAGCTATATCGCCGGCATCCTCAAGCACAAGCTGGGCGCCTGCGTCTTCGCCCTGCTCTTCGGTGCCATTGAGCTGTGCTTCTTCGCCTCGTGCCTCACCATGTTCTTTGACGGCGGCTACGTAATGATCTTCTTGGCCTCGCTGCTGTTTGGCCTTATGTATGTGTGGCGCCGCGGCACCGCCATCGAGCGCACGCAGACGATCCTGCTGCCCGTCTCCAAGTACATTGACCAGCTCAACCGCCTGCGCAACGACGAGACCTACCCCGTGCTCGCCGACAATCTGGTATTTCTCGCCAACAGCCCCGACCCGCTCACACTCGACCGCGACGTGCTCTATTCCATCCTGGACAAGCACCCCAAGCGCGCCAAGGCATACTGGTTCATCAACGTGCACGTTACCGACGAACCCTATACGCACGAGTATTCCGTCGAGACCTTTGGCACGGACTTTTTGTTCCGCGTGCGCCTGGACCTGGGCTTTAAGGTCAACCAGCGCGTCAACGCCTATCTGCGTCAGATCGTCGGCGACTTGATGGCATCGGGCGAGCTGCCGCCGCAACATCACACCTACTCCATCTACGAGACGCGTGGCAACGTAGGTGACTTCCGCTTTTGCATGCTGCGCAAGATGCTTGCCCCCGAAACGGACATCAACCGCAATGACCACCGCGTGATGGCCATCAAGTACGCCGTCCGCCGCGCCTGCGGAAGCCCGGCACGCTGGTACGGTCTCGAGAACTCGGCCATCATCATTGAGTACGTACCGCTCTTTGCCCGCATGCGCCCGGCCGTCAAACTTGTGCGCACCCAGGTGCCGCTCGAGGTTCAGATCGAAGAGGCCGAGGAAATGGAGGTCGACATCTTCTCGGACGACTTGGTCAACGGCAACGAGGCCGGCAAGAGCATGAACGTCGATCCCACCGAGCTGCTCGAGAGCGTCGCCGATACGCCCGAACAGCAACTCGACGGACTCGAGAGCACCCAGTTCAACGACGCCAACTTCTAACACGCCACCAGCCATTGACGACAACGGCCTCGCATCTCATAAGAGGTGCGAGGCCGTTTTATGTCGCAACGGACCAGTGAGCTACGAACGGCGCGGCTCGGGAACCACGAGCCTATCGGGGCTCGCGCCCTCGGCATCCATCAGGCTCACGTAGCGAATCGACGGATCCCCATACATCGCGTAGTAATAATTGCCCGTGCGCGCGCTAAAGCATCCGGTGTAGATAGTCTTCTCGAACTTGCCATCGCCCATCCTGGACGCTCCCTCGATCATCACCACGCCCTCGAGCGAGCGGAACATGCGAACGACGTTTTCGGTCTCGCTCTCCTTTTGCGGGTAATTGGCATTGAGGTACGCCGCCTTTACAAAACGGCTCGGCGAATAGCAATCGCCCGGAATGCCGCGCATGCCGGCACCGGCTCCATAGGGCTTAAGCTCGGCGCCACGCCATGTCGCCGTCTGCGGAAAATCGCTTGTGGCGGTGATATAGGTGCGCAGGTTTTCCATGTGCCACGGGAAGGTCGGCTGGTTGGCAAGGGTGTCGACCGGATCGTCGTATAC
>DXZV01000007.1:6300-24964 GCA_019419485.1 Collinsella sp. | reverse complement strand
AGGCCGTCAGCCATCATCTCGACCACGATGCTGCGCTGGCTGTCGCCGATAATCCAATGGAGCAGCGACACGCCCAGCCCCTCTCCGGCAGATTTGGCGACAATCACCGTGTCGCGCAGCGCGGCCTCGACCTCATCGACCGTCGAGAACGTCGCTGCCACCCACAGGGGAAACTCATAGGCCGCGATATTGTTCTTGCCGTCGACAGGGCCCTCGGCATACTCGGCATAGCCGGGAAAGTTGAGCCCCGCCACAGCCAGACCCGCATCGTTACCACAGTCGAAAAACATGGGATAGTTCTTGTAATCGATGCACATGCCGATTACCGCGTGTGCCGCCGACGCATCGTCGATAAACGAATACGGAATGTGAAACCCGCGAGGCATCACGCGAACCTGTTGGCCATAGTCAAAGCTCCAGTCGAGGTTGCGGCCTAGATACATGTGGCCAGAATTATCGGTAAATCGAATGCTCGTACACATGGCGCCTCCTAGCTTTACGTTCTTGCTAAGGTTATTGTCTCCAAACAAAAAGGGGCTAAACACAAAAGCCCGGACATGACAACAATGTCACGCCCGGGCTATTCAAGCAGGATAAACTCAACCAAGTTAACCCCGCAGGTCGTCTAAGGGGTCAAAGTGCCGCAGATTGCCACGAAAGAGGAGCGAAGCGTACTTAAGGTACGCGAGCGACGATTGAGCGGCAAGGTGCGGTGCTTTGATCCCCTTAGACCAACTTGCCGAGGCAGTGGTCGATCATATGCTGGACCATCTGCGCCTCGAAGCCCACAAAGTCCTGCTTGCGCTCGCGCATCTTGCCATCGACGATCTGGTCAAAGGCAACCTTGCACTTGATATAGCGCGTGGACTTGGTGACCTCCTCGTGCGTCAGGCAGCTCTCCTCCATCTTGCTGGCGCCCAGGCCAAACACCAGACGGGGGTTGTAGAGCACGTGGGGCTCGCCGGCGTCGTCCAGGTAGACGCAGACCTTCTTGGTAACGCCGATCTGGTTGGCGGCCAAGCAGCCGGCATCATCGAGCGACTTGATGGTATCGATCAGGTCCTGAGCAACCGACTCGTCCTCGACGGTCGCAACCTCGCAACGCTGGGACAGGATAGCCTCGTCGTGGCAAAGCTCTTTAATCATACGTTCCTCCATAGGGGTCGTTGTAACCGCTTAAGTATACGGTACCCACACATTTTCATGCGATAAATACCGTCCGTCTGTTACAAAGCGCCGAACATCAACATGCGAGGAACAGCAAGGTTGTAAAGGCGATATAGTAAATGAGTTCGTGTCAATCGGCCTAAACTCGGGGCCGAACAAGGAAAGGGTATGCATGGACGAACTTTTTCACGTCAGTGAGCGCAAGTCCACAATCGGGACCGAACTTCGCGCTGGACTGACAACATTCCTGGCGATGGCCTACATCATCGCCGTCAACCCCGCAGTGCTCTCGGGCGCTGGCATTGATGCGGGAGCGCTCGCCTGCGCCACCTGCCTGGGCGCCGGCATCATGACCATCTGCATGGGCATCTTCGCCAACCGCCCGCTCGCCTGCGCGTCGGGTCTGGGCATCAACGCCATGATCGCGGGCATCGCCACCACCATGTGCGGCGGCGACTGGCACGTGGCCATGAGCGTTATCTTCCTCGAGGGTATCGTCATCTTGCTGCTCGTCCTGTGCGGCCTGCGCGAGGCCATCATGGACGCCATCCCCGTGGTCCTGCGCCACGCCATCTCGGTGGGTCTGGGCCTGTTTATCGCCATGATCGGCCTGTGCGACGCCGGCATCATCACCGCTGGCGCCGGTACGCTCGTCGGCCTGGGCGACATCGCCTCCCCCACCTTTATCGTCGGCATCATCTCCATCGTCGTGACGGTCGCCCTGGCTTCCCGCAACGTGCCGGGCTCGCTGCTCATCGGCATCATCGTCGCCGTTATCGCCGGAATCCCGCTGGGCGTCACCCATGCGCCCGAGGGCTTCATCGCACCGCTCGACTTCTCGACCTTCGGCGCCCCGTTTGCCAGCACTGCCGACGGCAACCTTGCCATCGTGAAGGTCCTGACCGACCCGATGCTGCTCGTCGTTGCCTTCTCGCTGCTCATGAGCGACTTCTTCGACACCATGGGCACCGCGATGGCCGTCGCCAAGCAGGGCGAGTTCCTGACCGAGGACGGCAATGTCGAGGACATCCGTCCCATCCTGGTCGTCGACTCCGTGGCCGCTGCTGCCGGTGGCTTTATGGGCGTCTCCTCCATCACCACCTTCGTCGAGTCCACCTCTGGCGCTGCCGACGGTGGCCGCACGGGCCTCACCTCCGTCACCACCGGCGTGCTGTTCATTCTCGCCGCGTTCTTCTCCCCCATCGTCACCATCGTTTCCAGCGCCGCCACCTGCGGTGCTCTGGTCTACGTCGGTTACCTCATGATGAGCGAGGCCTCCGAGATCGACTGGTCCGACGTGTCGCAGGGTTTCCCGGCGTTCATGATTGTCGCCGGCGTGCCCTTCACCTACTCCATCTCTGCCGGCATTGGCCTGGGCTTTATCGCCTACGTGATCGTCGCGCTCTTTAAGGGCGAGGCCTCCAAGATCAAGCCGCTCATGTGGATCGCAGCCCTCGCCTTCCTCGTCTACTTCTTCGTGGCGTAACGGCACAGCCTGCCAAAGCAAAACCATAAGGCGCAGAGTCGCACCAAGCGGCTCCGCGCCTTTCTTTTAGCGTCTGCCCCCGTGCCAGCGTGCGACAATTGAGGCTGTCAATATCACAACACCGAGAGAAGCCTGCCTTGGAAGCGCATCATAAGCAGATAACCGTTTATCCAGAGTGCACAGAAGGAGCGCCCGTCATTTACCTCCCCGTGGTTATGGGCGACGGTAATGAAGTCTACGAGCGCTGCCGAGAGCTCGACTGCCCGCCGTTCACCCTTGTCGCCATTGGAGGGCTCGATTGGAATCACGAGCTGAGCCCCTGGGAATGCGACGGAACTATACGAGATGCCGAGCCCTTTGGCGGACAGGCTGCTGGTTTTCTTGACGAGTTGTTGAAGCAGATAATCCCAGAGGCCGAATCATCGCTCCCGCAACCGCCCGCCTGGCGCGGCGTTGCCGGCTACTCCTTGGCGGGTCTTTTTGCACTGTGGGCACTTTGGCAAACAGATGTCTTTGAGCGCGCGGCAAGTGCATCGGGGTCGCTGTGGTTCCCCGGCTTTATCGACTACGCGCGCGAGCGCACGATGACAGCTACGCCCGACGCCGTCTATCTGTCACTCGGTAAAAAGGAAACCAAGACGCCCAACCGCATGATGCGGCACGTACTCGACGATACGCGCGCGATGGAAGAGCTGTTTATCGAGCGTGACATTCCAACAATGCTGGAGCTCAACCCCGGCAATCACTTTGCCCAAACTGACCTGCGCATGGCGCGCGGCATCCACTGGATACTGACGCATTAAAAATGGCGTACATACGCATGGACGCCATTTTTAATCTGGCTGAACGCAGCTACTATTCAGCAGTCTCCTCAAGCTCGGAAGTATCGAACTCAAAGTCGTTACCGGGCAGGATGGCGTTGAGCACAATGCCCACCAGCGAGCCCACGGCAAGGCCCGAAAGCGAAATCGTCACGCCGCCCAGCTCCAGCACGATGGCACCGGCGGTACTGTAGGCAATGCCGAGCGAAAGCACGAGCACCAGAGCCGCCACCAGCACGTTGCGGTTGTTCTGGAAATCAACCTGGTTCTCGATAAGGTTGCGAACGCCCACGGCACTGATCATGCCGTAGAGCACAAGCGACACGCCACCGATAACGCATGCCGGCATAGCAGCGATCACAGCAGCGAACTTGGAGCAGAAGGAAAGCACGATGGCGCAGCACGCGGCAATGCGAATCACGCGCGGGTCGAACACGCGCGTCAGAGCGAGCACGCCGGTGTTCTCGCCATACGTGGTGTTGGCCGGAGCGCCAAAGAGCGAAGCCAGGATCGTGGCGAGACCATCGCCGAGCAGCGTGCGATGCAGGCCGGGATCGGCAATGTAGTTACGCTCGCAGGTGGAGCCAATAGCGGAGATATCACCGATATGCTCGATCATGGTTGCAAAGGCCAACGGCATGATGGTGATGATGGCGGTCGTGGCAAGGCCGCTATCGAACTGCGGCCCAAAGAGTGCAAACACGGTGTTGTCCCACACGATGGGAAGACCGACCCACGGCGCGGCGGCAACGCCCGAGAAATCAACCTCGCCGAGCGCGGCGGCAACGGCATAGCTCACCACAACACCCAGCAGAATCGGCACGATCTTGACCATGCCGCGGCCCCAAATGTTGCAGATGATGATCACTGCCACAGCGACAACGGCAACAAGCCAATTGGTCTGGCAGTTGGCAATGGCGGAGCTTGCCAAGATCAGGCCGATGAAAATGACGATGGGGCCGGTCACCACCGGCGGGAAGAAGCGCATGACACGCTTGGCGCCAAAAGCGCGAAACAGTGCCGCCAGCACCGGATAGAGCAGACCGGCACAGGCTACGCCCAGGCAGGCGTAGGGCAAAAGCTCGGCCTCGCCGTTGGGCGCAATCGCGGCATAGCCAGCGATAAAGGCAAACGACGAGCCCAGGAAGGCCGGCACCTTACCACGTGACAGGAAGTGGAACAGCAGCGTACCCAAGCCGGCAAACAGCAGTGTTGCCGAGACCGAAAGGCCGGTGAGTACCGGCACCAAAACGGTGGCACCAAACATGGCAAACAGGTGCTGCAGACCGAGCAAAAACATGCGCGGGCGGCCGAGCGACGATGCGTCGTAGATGGCATCGGTGACGGCGGGCGTCGAAGACTGGGACATGGATGTCCTTTCGAATGGAAGGGCGATCGGGCATATCGGATAACCTGCCCGAACGATACGATCCGAACCATTGTACGCGATGCACCATGTCTCGCACGCGCCGCCACCTGCAAACGCTAGCGCTATTTCCAAACGCGCTCGGCAATACGCCTGACCAGCGCAATCTTTGCCCACTGCTCGTCCTCGGTCAGCTTGTTGCCAATCTCGCAGCTGGCAAAGCCACACTGCGGAGACAGATACAGGTTCTCGAGCGGCACGTACTTTGCCGCCTCGCGGATGCGCTCGACGACGGCATCCTCGTCCTCAAGCTCAGCGGCCTTGGTGGTCACTAGGCCCAACACGACCTTCTTGCCGGGGGCAACGTACTTGAGCGGCTCAAAGCCACCGGCACGCGGCGTATCGAACTCAAGGTAAAACGCATCAACGTTCTCGTGTGCGAACAGGTACGGCGCGATGGGGTCATAGCCGCCCTCGAAGGCATAGGTGGAGTGGTAATTACCACGGCACACATGCGTGTTGATGACCAGGTCGTCGGGCTTACCCTCGATGGCGGCGTTGTTGAGCGCCACGCCCAGCTCGCTTACTTTTTGCAGGTCGACCGGGCTCATACCGGTCTTGGCCACGAAGTCCGTGTCGCAGTAGATGCCCCAGGTGCAGTCATCAAACTGGATGTTGCGGCAGCCTGCTGCGTACAGGTCGGCGATCACTGTGCGATAAGCGGCTGCAATGGCGTCGGCAAGTTCCTCATCGGTCTTATAGACAGCGCGCAGGCTCTCCTGCTGCCCATCGCAGCGATCGAGCGTGACCTCAGAGAACGTCTGGATAGGCGCCGGGATGGTCTGGCGTGCAACGTGGGCTTCGCCCTCAAGTGCCTTGACAAACTTAAAGTGCTCGACGAAGGGGTGGCTCTCGCCGCTAATGGGACCGGTTACCACGGCGGTGTCGGCGGTGGTCTCCTCATCGTGGAACATATAGCCCGTACGCGAGGTGCGACGCTCGACGCCGTTCAGCCCCCACATGAAATCGAGGTGCCAGTAGCTGCGGCGAAACTCGCCATCGGTGATGACCTGCAGGCCGGCGGCCTTCTGCTTTGCCACCAAATCGCGAATGGCATCGTCCTCGACAGCCTTAAGCCCCTCGGCATCAAGCGTGCCTGCCGCATAGGCAGCGCGGGCATCCTTTACGGCCTGCGGACGAAGAAAACTGCCGACGATATCGGCGCGAAACGGCGCGTTCAGCGTGGTTAAAGCACTCATAGATATCTCCCTTTGCATTGGTTGCTTTACTGGGACAGAGTATGAGCGCTCATATGGCCATCGTAAAATATACGTTTACAACAGTTTGATATAGATGATTCCTATATCAGTCTGGACTGCCATAAAGAAATTTGACCCGCGCGGAGCACAGCAGCCTAGATATGCTGACGAATCGCGTCGATATAGGCCTGCCCGTAGCGCGTGAGTGTTGTGTTCTTGCGTGTGATAATACCGATCTCCATGTACTCGTCCACATCGAGCGGAATCGAGATGATGCCGGGACCGTTGAGCTCGTGACTGATCACGCCTGAGCATACCGTGTAGCCGTTGAGGCCCATGGCCAGGTTGAACAACGTCGCACGGTCGCGCACGCGGATATTCTTGCGGCGTTCAAAGGTCGAGGTCAGTTCCTCGGAATAATAAAACGAGTTGTAGCTGCCCTGCTCGTAGGATAAAAACGGATAGTCCTCGAGATCTTCGAGCGTCACGCTGGTGTGGTCCGCCAGTGGATGGTCGGCGCATACAAAGACATGCGGCGTGGCGCAGAAAAGCCCCTCGAATACGAGCTCGTTGGCCGCCAGCATGCGCTCGATAACCTCGCGGTTATGCTCGGATAAGTACAGGATGCCCAGTTCGCTTTTCATATGCGCGACGTCCTCGATAATCTCGTGAGTCTGTTCCTCGCGCAGGGTAAAGTCGTAACGTGCGGCATCGAACTCGCGGATCACGTCGACAAACGCGTTGACGGCAAAGGAATAATGCTGGCAGCTCACGCTAAAGTGCGGCACCTGCTCGGACGCGCCCTTGTACTTGCCTTCAAGCAGATCGGCCTGGTCGAGCACCTGGCGCGCGTAGCCCAAGAAGGTCTCGCCCTCCTCGGACACAATGACACCCTTGTTGGTGCGCTCAAAGATATGCACGCCCATCTCGTTTTCGAGATCGCGAATCGATGCGGTGATCGAAGGCTGCGACACAAAGAGCCGGCGCGAGGCCTCGGTGATGCTGCCGCATTCGGCAACTTTGACGACATACCTGAGCTGCTGAAGCTTCATAGCGCCCTCCCTAGACGTTCGTGACGTCGAAACCCGTCGCATCCATCTGACGCATAAACGGCGGCATCTCCCCCGTCGCGGCGCAGGCGGCAATCTGATGCAGAGCCCCAGCGACCGCATCGTCTACCGCAGCGCCGATATGCCAGCGCGCGGCAGCCGTGACAGCCTCGTTGGCATTGGCGACTGCAACGGAGTTGGGAACGGCATCGATCATGGGCAGATCGTTATCGGAATCACCGAATACGGCCACCTCGTCGAGCGTCAGGTCCAAAGCGCGTGCCAGCTCCAGCGCGGCGCAACCCTTGTCCCAACCTGCTGGAAGGATATCGAACAGGCGCACACGATTGTTGGGAAACACGAGTGAGAGCTCCGGTACCTCAGCGGCAACGCGCTCACGTAGCTCCGCGAGCTCCTCACGCGAGCGGGCGCTCCAGATATTCGCCTTGTATACCGGGGCATCATCGACAACGGGACGGCACGGAGCCTCTTCGCCTTTGAGCCATGCGTTGCCGCCCGACTCCATGGCGCGACGCACGCGCTCGGGGTCGCTCGTCACGCAATAGGCATCGTTATTCCAAAAGTCATCACCCAGGCTGTAGACCTTCAAGTACGTATCGTCGGTCTCTTGCTCCAGGTAGTCTGCCAGACGCATCAGGGCCGCGTTGTCGGTCGCGCGCGAAGCGACCGCCTGACCGTCGACAAACATGACCTGGCCGTTGCAGAACGCGCCGGTCGAGAAGCACTCGGCGCGATTGCGGAACATCCAGCCCATCGCGGAGGGCTGGCGACCCGAAACCGGGCCAAAGTGCAGGCCCGCCGCCTGCATGGCATGAATACCCTCAATGGCGTAGTCACTGGCGCCGTCATGCCCGGCTGGAATCAGCGTATCGTCCATATCGGTCAGCACAAGTTTGATCATAGAGTCCCCCAGTCATTTTCACCGTAACCATTGTAACGACCTACCAATAAGGGACAGGTTTATTTTGGCAGGTTTTATCTGGGAAAACGCAGCGCCCCTGTTGCCACCTGCCAAAATAAACCTGTCCCATATTGGCAGGTGCGCTAGTATAGGGAACAACAGATTCGATGCGGGAGTGCCGGCGGTGCAAACCACAAGGCTGAGAGGGCAATGGGCCCAATCCTTTGAACCTGTCAGTTAATGCTGGCGTAGGGAGCATGCCGCCTTTACAGGGGCGCTGTCTATGCACAGCGCCCCTTTTCTATGCCAAGGAGGCATGTGCAGTGATTGATTCGGAACAGCTTAAGCAAAATGTGGTTAAGGCCGTGGATGAGATTCGTGCCACCAATCCGATGGCCGGTTCCATCACCAACACGGTGACGATCGACTTTGTCGCCAACGCACAGCTCGCCGTGGGCGGTTCGGCCGCCATGGTCTATCTGCCAGACGAGGGCGAGGCACTCGTTGCCGGCGGCGGTGCCATCTATCTCAACATGGGCACACTCTTCCCCATCTACGAGCAGACGATTCCCCGCGCGGCCAAGGCGGCACACGACGCCGGCAAGCCCTGGGTGCTCGACCCGGTGGGCCTGGGCATCGGCAGCCTGCGCACCCAGCTGGTAAACGAGCTCAAGCAGTACAAGCCCGCCATCGTGCGCGGCAACGCCTCCGAGATCATCGCGCTTGCCGGCCTGTGGGGTCTTGAGGGCGAGGCAGCCGATCTGAGCCGCGTGCGCGGTGTCGATACCACCGACACGGTCGACGCCGCCCGCGATGCCGCTGTGGCGCTCGCTCGCTACACCGGCGGCGCCGTAGTGGTCTCGGGCGAAGTCGACCTGATTACCGACGGCACGACCGTGGCCAAGTCCCACGGCGGCAGCCCGCTCATGTCCAAGATCACCGGCTGCGGTTGCTCGCAGGGCGGCGTGTTGGCCGTGTACGCCTGCGCCACCGACCCGTTTACGGCGGCCATCTGCGGCACCGCCGTCTACAACGTTGCCGGCACGCGTGCCGCCGCCGTTGCCGATGCCCCGGCAAGCTTTAAGGTCGCCTTTATCGACGAGCTCTACCGCGCAACCGCCCGGGACATTGCCGACAACCAACTCGAGCTCGAGGAGGCATAAGCCATGTCCGAGCCCGCAACCAATGCCGGCATGAACACCCTGGTCGCCGTGGCCATCGCCCCGTGCGGCACCGGTGACGAGCTATCCGCCGAGGTCGCCGAGGTCGTGCGCGTCATTCGCGAGAGCGGCCTTCCTAATCGCACCACCTCGATGTTCACCGAGATCGAGGGCGACTGGGACGAGGTCATGCAGGTCGTGCGCGACGCAACCTTTGTGTTGGCGAGCAAAGGTATCCGTACCGAAGTCGTGCTCAAAGCCGATATTCGACCCGGATTTACCGACACCATGACCGGCAAACTCGAGCGCATGGAAGCACAGATCAAGAAACAGGAGGAAGCACGATGAGCATCCGCGACAACCTTGATATCTCGGCCTATCTGGTGCTCGGCCCCGAAAACACGCTCGGGCGCCCCGTGGGCGATGTGGTGGCCCAGGCACTCGACGCCGGCTTTACCTGCATCCAGGTGCGCTCCAAGGTGGCAAGCGCCCGCGAGATCATTGCGCTGACCGGCGACGCCGCACAGGCAATCGCACAGGCTGGCAAGACCGGTCAGGTCGCCTTGCTGATTGACGACCGCCTGGACTGCGTACTCGCCGCGCGCGAGCAGGGCATTGCTGTCGACGGCGTGCACGTGGGTCAGAGCGACATTCCCGTCGAGGTCTGTCGCAAGCTGCTGGGACCCAACGCCATCGTGGGCCTTTCCGCCCGTTGCGAGGAGATGCTCGAGTACGTCAAGACCGCCGACATGAGCCTAGTCGACTACCTGGGCATCGGCCCACTCCACGAGACCGAGACCAAGCGCGACTGCGGACGCGCGGCCGACGGCTCTATCATCACCAAGAGCTTTGAGGACCTGGCCGCCCTCCACGCGGCAAGCCCCGTGCCCATCGTGGTGGGCGGCGGCGTCAAGACGGCCGACTTGCCGCAGCTTAAGGCAACCGGCGTCGATGGCTTCTTTGTGGTGAGCGCCGTCTGCAGTGCCGACGACCCCTACGCCGCCGCCAAGGAGCTTGTCGATACCTGGCAGCAGGCATAGGTATAGGCCGAGCAGCTGATTCGCAGCCTCATATCTTCAGCAATGGAAAGCGCATCCCAGTTTGGACACCCATTCTGGGATGCGCTTTCCATATAGAGACTTAACGGGAAACCGCATCCCAGTCTGAACGCATATTCCGGGACGAACTTTCCGAAACCCCACCGTTTGGGAAACTGTAGCCCGTTCTGAGCGCTCATTCTGGGACGCGCTTTCCGCCGAGTCCGCGGCAGCTTGTCCTACCCCGCCAGATACGTTTCCAGCGCGGACAAAGACGCCTCCGCATCGTGGCGGCCAATCTGATAGATACGCTCAAGCTCATCGGGCTCGCGGCACAGCGACGGCACCTTTACCGATTCGCTCGGCCGCACCACAAAGACCTCGCCGGCAGCCTCGCGACGTGCCAGGTCATCAAGCGTGGCATTGTAGGCCTCATGCCGATGCTCAAGCGCCGCCACAAACTCCGGGTAGTGACGGAACACGCGCCGCAGCATGGGCATCACGCTGTTGGGCTGCTTCACAAAGCCCGCCGGCTGCGTGAGTACCACAATATTGCGGTCATACCCCTGCGCAAACAGCCAAGCACTGGGAATGGAATCGGCCACGCCGCCATCCAGATATTTATGCCCCTCAATGGCGACAGGACGCGTTGCCACGGGAATAGCAGACGACGCCCGAATCCACTCGATATCGCGCTCGTCGCCATACGGCAGATCGTGATAGACGGCCTTGCCCGTCTCGATATCGGTACACACGCACGTAAACCGCATGGGGCAGGCACGATATGTCTCCAGGTCGATGGGATCGCGCTCGATGGGCACCTCGTGATAGGCAAAATCTGCATTGAACATATCGCCGGTTCGCAGCCAGCTTGCTACACCCGCATAGCGCTTATCGGCGCAATAGGCCTTGTTGTAGCGAATGGCACGACCAATCTGGCGCGATTTAAAGTTGTAGCCAAACGCCGCGCCCGCCGAGACGCCCACCATATGGTCACAGGTCAGGCCGCGCTCCATCCATACGTCGAGCACGCCCGCCGTATACATACCGCGGTAGCCGCCTCCCTCGAGCGCAAGCCCCGCCGTGGGCGTCGTATCTGGCTGTGCCATGCGACCATCTCCATTCCTGCGTTTTAAAACGGAACAAGTATACCCATCAACAAATATCGTCTCAGTCGCATTTTCATCGAACATCGTCGCGTTACCGTTTGGCGAATAATGGCCGCCCGCAACATGGGCACCCCTACATAATTCCATACACTTGTTTATACTACTCAGTAGTTATCAGCCGAGAGCACGAACCGACAAATAAACCCAACGACGCAGCAAGGCGGGGGCTTGGAAACACGCAAGGCGTTGAGCAGCAACGCATGTGCACAACGAGCTCGCCCGACGCAATCCGCCCCGACCTCAGAAAGCCGCTTACAGTATGGATAACGCCAGCAATAATACCGAAACGCTCGAAAAGACCATCCGTGACCTTCTGGAGCGTCAGGACGATCTGATCAGGACCGCCTTTACCGACGAGCTCACCGGACTTGGCAACCGCGGCGGCTTTACCCGTTCCTTAGAGGAACTCTGGGAGCAGGAACTGCCCGTGACCATGGCGTTTATCGACATCGATAACCTTAAGCACTGCAACGACATCTTTGGACATGACGAGGGCAACCGCTATATCTTGCAGGTGAGCCTCTATCTCAAACTGTATATGAAGGTGGACGAGGCGGCATTTCGTCTGGGGGGCGACGAGTTCGCCATCCTATCTACGATTGCGACCGAGGACGACCTTGCCGAACGTCTGGAACACTGCCGAACGGTACTGCTCGAAAACAACGCTTCCAAGATGCCTCACTCGTTTAGCTACGGAGTGGCACACGCCGACCCCGCCCTGGGCGAAGCCCCCAATCGCTTGACGAACGATGCCGACCATCGCATGTACGACTACAAGCTACGTCATGCCGTGCACCTTGATCGACGCAATATCGCACAAGCCCACACCGACGACTTCGAAATAAGCGATCGCATTTTCGACGCCCTTTCGATGCTCAACGAAGGCCGATATTTCTTTATCGAGAACTTGGACAAACATCGAACCCTTTGGTCACAAGGCGCCTTGCGCGATCTTGGTCTTCCTTCGGAGCATATAGACAACTGCCACGATTACTGGAAAACGCGTGTCCATCCCGATGACCTTGAGGCCTATACCAACGACATCGACCAAATCTATGACGGCTCCAAACATCGCCACGTCATGCAGTACCGCGTGCGCAATGCCGCCGGCGACTACATCCTCGGCCGTGCTCGCGGGTTTCGTATCGACGGCGACGGAAATGTCCCCTCGCTCTATGTCGGCGAGCTCGTCAACCACTCGCTTGCCGAGACCGTCGACGCCGCCACGGGCCTCGGAACGCAGCGCACGCTGATCAACGCTATCGATGCCTGCCGTCGCGACCGTTGCAAGACGGGGCTTATAGCAGTGCGCGTTCGCGGCACGGCAAAGCTCAACGAGCTCTACGGGGCCGAGGCCGTCGACAACATGCTCGCCGAATACGCAGGCCGCATGCTGTCGATTACTCGCGGCAGGAGTCGCGTCTTCCGCTCACGCAACGCCCAGTTCGTCGTGCTTAGCAACAATTTGGATCACGAAGCATTCGAGCAACTGATCCAACATCTCAAAGAGGCCGTTTTCGCTCCCGTTCGAATCGCGGACGACACCATTACCCCCGTCTGTCTTGTCGTTCCGGCCTTTTACGAGCACCTGACCAATCAAACGGCCGCCGTTTTAGGCGAACTCGACCGTCGCATTCGCACGGCCGGCGGGCTTGTTCCCAACGACAGCCTCCCCATACCCGAGGTGGAGCGCAAAAGCGCCATCGCCGAACGCATCGATCCGCTCACGGGTCTCTATCGACCCAGCGTGTTTATGCGCCGCGCCAACGAATTTCTCGAGACAAGGCGCAACGGCGCTTGGTGTATCGCCACCGTCGATATGGGACACATGCGACTGTTCAACGAATGGCACGGACAGGCCGAGGGCGACCGCATGCTCGCCGATGTGGGCACGGTCCTCAAGGACATCGAGAATGCCAACATGGGCGTCGCAGGGTACTGGGGCCAAGACGACTTTTGCATACTCATCCCCTTTGAACACGACACCGTCCATCAGATCTATAGCCGCGTTCGCCAGGCCGTGGCCAAGTATGATAACGGCGTGGGATTCTGGCCGTCCATGGGTGTCTACCCCATCGACTCCAACGAGATAATCACCATCGATGCGCAGGCCAAGGCCATGTTTACCAATCGGCGCGCAAAAAACGACTTTAAGGAGCGCATTGCCATTTTCCGCCCCGAGGAGTACGAGCGCGAAATCGCGTTCCACCGCACGCTGACCGAATTCCAGTACGCGCTCTCCAACGGCCGTATTACCTACTACCTGCAGCCCCAGGTCGACATGGAAACCGGCGAGATCATTGGCGCCGAAGCGCTCACGCGCTGGATCGACAAGGATGGCTCCCTCATTTCGCCCGCCACCTTTATCCCCGCTCTCGAAGAAAGCGGTTTTGTGGTGACGCTCGACAAATACGTTTGGCAGGGCGTTGCCTTGTGGCTGCGCGAGCGCATCAATCGGGGGCTTCGCGTGGTTCCGATCTCGCTTAATGTGTCGCGCGTGGATATCCTTGCCTGCGACGTTGCCGAGCATATGGGAGCGCTCGCCGCCCAATACAACCTGCCGCCCGAGCTCATGCGCATCGAGATCACCGAGACAGCTTATACGGGAGAGTCCGAGGCCGTGGATAAACTAACGGCCGACCTGCACACCCGCGGCTTCTCGACCTATATGGACGATTTTGGCACCGGCCAGTCCACGCTCGCGATGCTCAAGAACGTCAACGTCGACGTCATCAAGCTCGATCGCACGTTTGTGCCCGATAACGGCGATGAGGGCCGCAGCGTGCAAATCATCTCATCAATGCTCGAGATGGCGCAGTCACTCCATCTGCCCGTTGTGATCGAAGGCGTCGAGACGGACAAGCAGGCAAACATGCTGCGCCACATGGGCGCCCGCTACGCTCAGGGATTCCTCTACTACCGCCCCATGCAGGCGGAGGATTTTGAGGCATTGCTCGATGGTGGCGACAACAACCAATACGCTCGCACACAAACGCCACCGCCGAAAAGGACGTTTGTTCCCATGAGCTAACTAATACCCCAATCTAAACCGAATTGGGAGTAAGATACAAACCATTGTTCCATCCAAGGAGGTCATCCATCATGAACGAGTCGTATCGCCTGGGCGAGCAATCAATCATCGCTCATCTTCAGCGACTTGCGAACGGGGCCTCAACCACCGAGCTCGATGTTGCCGCGCTGCCCCCGGAGTTGCGTGCCATCGGTGAGCAACTGCAGAAAACGCTCGCCATCCTGCAACAAGAACGCGAGCTGCTTGAGCACGGCGCCTATATCGACTCGCTCACCAATCTTGGCAACCGTGGCGGACTCGACCGACATGTCGATCAGCTCTGGCGCAAAGGCACCCCCTTCACCTGCGCCTATATCGATATCGACCGCCTTAAGCATTGCAACGATAAGTTTGGCCACGCCGAGGGCAACCGCTACATTCTGAGCATCTGCCGCGCACTCACCGAGACAATGGAGCACGATGAGTTGCTGTTCCGTATCGGTGGAGACGAATTTGTACTTATATCCCCCACGACAGACGAAGCCGAGCTCGAGCAGCGCCTGGAGCGGACGCGTGCCAATCTTATCGAGGCAACATCGGACGGCAAGGCGCCCATGATCGCCAGCTTTAGCTTTGGCTGCTCGCGCGTCGACCCACTTGCAGGCGATACGCGTCGCCAGATGACAAAGGACGCCGACCGCAAAATGTATCGCTACAAGCTCATGTACCGTGTGCAACAACCGGAAGAAGGCGATGCGCTGCAACGCCCGATCACCGAACAACCCCCCCCCTGCAACGACCGAGTGTTCCAAGCGATCTCCATGAGCTCCGAGACACGCTATCCGTTCATCATTAACCTCGACACCGGCGAATCGCAATGGTCGGTTAATGCCGTGCGCGATTTTGACCTACCCTCCCAGCATCCCTACAACTCGCTCGATATATGGCTTGCCCGTGTTCACCCCGAGGACCGCGACAACGTACGTGCCGAGCTCGATATGGTGGTAAACGGCACGTGGCACTTCCACTGCATGCAGTATCGCGTCATGAATACCGCCGGAAAATACGCGCTTTGCGACTGCACGGGTTACCGCCTGGACGGCACCGATACCGAGCCCAACATGTATGTGGGCATTGTCACCAACCGAAGCTTGGCAGATACGACCGATTCCGTGACCGGTCTGGGCGATATCCACGCCCTGGTCAACGCCATTGGCGAGATGCGTCGCGTGGCACGAAACGCGGGCTTGATCGCCATTAAAATCGACGAAATCGCACAGGTCAATGCCCGCTTTGGCTTTGATGCAGGCGACCGCGTTTTGGCAGAAAGCGCCGCCTGCCTCATGGATTGCTCGCGCGGCAAGGGTCGTCTGTTCCGCTCGACCGGACCGATGTTCGTGGCGCTCTTTGACGAGCTTGATCCCGAAGAGACCGACGCGGTTGCAGACGAAATCGAACGGTTCTTGGGATCGCCCGTGCTCCTTGGCTCATTTGAATATCAGCCGCCCCTTCGCGTGGTGACGCTTCATCTGGACGCCGTCGACCGACAGCCCGTTTCCATTTTGAACGAACTCAATGCGCTGATTAAAGAGGCGCCGCAGGTACCGGGCACCAAGCTGGACTAGCGACGTAGGGCGCGATGTGAAACACAAGCCGTTTCGCATCGTGCCCCACGCCATCTGCCCGCTCGTGCGATAATCCTCTGCAGAAGTCACCGACAGCAGAGGGAGTTTGTGATGAAGGTTCTTTTGGTCAATGGCAGCCCCAAGGCAAACGGCAACACGGCCCGCGCACTCGCCGAGGTCGCCGAGCAGCTTAACGCCGAAGGCATCGAGGCCGAGATGTTTCAGCTGGGCGCCAAGCCCATTCGCGATTGCATTGGTTGCGGCCAGTGCGGCAAGCTCGATTGCCGTTGCACCTTTGACGACGATGTGGTCAACGAGCTGATTGCCGCTGCCGAGCAGGCAGACGGCTTTGTCTTTGGCTCGCCCGTCTACTACGCACATCCCAGCGGACGCATCCTCTCGGCACTCGACCGCGCATTCTATGCAGGCAGCAAGGCCTTTACGCACAAGCCGGGCGCCGCTGTCGCCGTTGCCCGTCGCGGCGGCACGTCGACCACCTTCGACGTGCTCAACAAGTACTTCACCATCAACCAGATGCCCGTGGTAGCATCCACCTACTGGAACAACGTCTTCGGTGCCATGCCGGGCGAGGCCGCCCAGGACGCCGAGGGCCTTGCCACCATGCGAAACATCGGTAAAAACATGGCCTGGCTGCTGCGTTGCATCGAGGCGGGAAAGGCCGCCGGCATCGAAGCCCCCGAGGCCGATCGCGAGCGAACCAACTTTATTCGGTAGAACGGCGGAACATAAATATGAACGTGCAAATTTTCGGGACTAAGAAGTCCTTCGATACCAAGAAGGCCCAGCGTTATTTTAAGGAGCGCCGCATTAAGGTGCAGTTTATTGACCTAAAGGAAAAGGAGATGAGCAAGGGCGAGCTCACGAGCGTGATGCAGGCGGTCGGCGGCATCGACAAGCTGCTCAACCCCAAAGCCAAGGACGAGGAGACGCTCGCGCTTATCCAGCACCTCGCCCCCAGCCAGCGCTTCGATAAGCTGCTCGAGAACCAGCAGGTTTTGGCCGAGCCCATCGTACGCAACGGCAAGAAGGCCACCGTCGGCTATTGTCCCGATGTGTGGGGAGCCTGGGAGTAGCCTGTGTTATTTGTCGGCGCGTGGGTATAAGAGCAGGCGTTTGGCATAAGATTCAACTGTAAGCCATGTCTAACAAAGGAGGGCACATGCCCAACAAACCCGTGAAGATCATCATGCTTACCGGCTACCTCGGTGCCGGCAAGACCACGCTGCTCAACCACATCCTCGCCAACGACGGCGGCATCCGTGCTGCCGTGATCGTCAACGATATCGGCGAGATCAACGTCGACGCTAGCCTTATCGCCGACGGCGGCCTTTCCGAGGCCGACGACCTCATCCCGCTCACCAACGGCTGCATCTGCTGCACGCTTTCGGACGACCTGGCCAACCAGCTGCAGGGCATCGCCGATTCGGGCAAGTTCGACTACATCATCATCGAGGCCTCGGGTATTTGCGAGCCTATCCCCATCGCCTACACCATCTCGAGCTTCTGCGACGAGGCCAAGGTGGGCGGCGAGCCCAAGCTCGCGCTCGACAACATCGTGGCCGTGGTCGACTGCGCCCGCATGTACGACGAGTTCAACGGCGGTCGCGACCTGCTGGCCGAGGATATCGACGAGGACGACATCGAGAGCCTGCTCATCCAGCAGATCGAGTTTTGCTCCACGCTGGTTCTTAATAAGACTGACACCGTCACCTCCGAGCAGATCGCAGAGCTCAAGGCCATTGTGCGCAGCCTGCAGAAGGACGCCGTGATCGTCGAAGCCCAAAACGGCGAGGTCCCCATGGAGGAGCTGCTCGACACCGGCCGCTTCGACTTTATGCGCGCCTACAACTCCGCCGCTTGGATCGAGGCCATGGAGCATCCCGAGGAGCACGACGACCCCGAGGTGCTCGAGTACGACATCGAGACCTTTGTGTACTCGCGCCGCAAGCCGTTTGACCTGCAGAAGTTCACCGATTTTGTTGAGCAGGAGTGGCCCGACGAGGTCATTCGCGTCAAGGGCCCGCTGTGGCAGACCGGCAATCCGGACATGTGCTACATGTTTGAGCAGGCCGGCCACCAGATGCGCCTAATGGAGAACGGTCTGTTTGTCGATTCTGCGCCCGAGGGCGAGAAGCAGAAGATTATCGACGAGAACCCCGAGATCATGCAGATTTGGGACGACGAGACGGGCGACCGCATGACGAGCCTGTGCATCATCGGGCGTCACATGGACAAGGACGCGCTCATCGCCGCCCTCGATGCCTGCCTGACCGACTGGCACCGCGCCTAGGTTATCAAAGCGGGCGTTTTCCGCCCACGTAACCGCCTAACCACCACGAAGGTGCCTGTCCCCTTCGTGGTGGTTTTTCGTTCTGAGCCAAGGAGATTCATGTTCAACATTGTGCTGTATGCGCCCGAGATTCCGGCCAATACGGGCAATATCGGCCGCACCTGCGTGGTTACCGGCGCCCGCCTGCATCTGGTGGAGCCGCTGGGGTTTTCGCTCGACGACAAGACGGTGCGTCGCGCCGGCCTGGGCTACTGGCAAAATTTGGACGTGACGACCTATGCC
>DXZV01000007.1:0-6290 GCA_019419485.1 Collinsella sp. | reverse complement strand
GCGGAAACGTCTTAGCAAGGCTGTGGAACTGATGTGTGATACAGACCTTCCCATAACCGGCTGGGAGGATTTCCTTGTGCGCAACGGCCTCTCCCCCGCCGACGAACGCCTGCATCTGCTGACCAAAAAGGCGCGCCGCACCTATGCGCAAAGTACCTACCGCGACGGTGACTTTTTGGTCTTTGGCAGCGAGAGCTCGGGGATTCCCGAGCCACTGCTTGCCGCGGCGCCCGAGCGCTGCGAGCGCATCCCCATGTTGCGCGATTGCGACTCGCTCGAAAACGCCGACGCCTGGGAGGCCCACGAGGAGTCGCTCGGGCATACCGAGGACAGCCACGAAGCCATCCTTCGACAGGATATCTGCGGCAACTTCGTCGACCCGGACGACTACCGCATCAGCGCTCTCAACCTCTCCAACAGCGCCGCCATCGTCCTCTACGAGGCCCTGCGCCAAACAGGCTTTCCGGGAATGTGACAAAGAAACTGTCCCTTTGTCACATTCGGTTATAGGTAGCGGCCGGTGATGCTTGCGGGGCAGGCCACGATGTCGCCCGGCGTACCGGCGCAGACGATTTGCCCGCCCGCGTCGCCACCGCCCGGGCCCATGTCGATCACGTAATCGGCATTACGGATAAGGTCGAGGTCGTGTTCGATCACGATAACCGTGGCGCCCTTGGCAACGAGGCCGTCAAACACACTCAGCAGCACCTGAACATCGAGCGGATGCAGGCCGATCGTGGGCTCGTCGAATACGAATACGGCATCGTCCTGCACGCGGCCCATCTCGCTCGCAAGCTTAAGCCGCTGCGCCTCGCCGCCCGAGAGCGCCGGCGTGGGCTCGCCCAGTGTCAAGTAGCCCAAACCCAGGTCGTGCAAGGTCTGCAAGCGCGCCTGGACTTTCTTGAGTCCCAACGTGGCGTCAATGGCCTCGTCCACACTCATATCCATGAGCTGCGGCAATGTAAGTAGGCTGCCGTCCTTGCCCTCGCGATGGATATACGAGGCTGCGTCGGCATAACGCGAGCCGCGGCATGCAGGGCAGACGATCTCGACATCGGGCAAAAACTGCACGTCAAGCGATATCGAACCCGTGCCATCGCACGTAGGACAGCGCAAGGTGCCAGTGTTGTAGCTAAAGGCGCCCGCCTTATACCCTGCCTCCTTGGCCTCGGGCGTACGGGCAAAGGCGCGGCGCAGCTCGTCATGGATGTCGGCATAGGTCGCCACCGTCGAGCGCACGTTGGCACCGATGGGCGTGGCGTCAATCAGGTTGGCGCGCGCGATGCCCTCGGCATCGACCCAACGCACGTGCCTTGGCAGGCGCTCGCCGGCCGCTTGCGCCTTGAGCGCCGGGATGAGCGTCTCGAGCACCAGTGTCGTCTTGCCCGAACCCGAAACACCCGTCACCGCGACAAGGCGCCCGCGCGGGATATCGACTTCGAGTGGTTTGACGGTATGGATGGCATCGGTCGCCATGCGGATATGGCCTAGGTCGAACATTTCGTCGTCAGCCACCTGCGGGCGCAGACGCTTGGGGTCCGAGCGCAAGAACGGCGCGATGCGGCTGCCCTGCGATTGTTCGACCTCGTCTACCGTACCGGCGGCGATTACATGGCCGCCGCCTGCTCCCGCAACGGGGCCCATCTCGACCAGATAGTCGGCTTCTGCCAGCACGCGCGTGTCGTGGTCGACAACAACCACGGTATTGCCGTCGACCACCAGATCGCGCATCACGCCCACCAGACCGTCGACATTGGCAGGATGCAAGCCGATCGAAGGCTCGTCCAGCACATACAGCACACCCGTCGATCGGTTGCGCACCACGCGGGCAAGCTGTACGCGCTGGCGCTCACCCGTAGACAGCGTGGCACCGGCGCGGTCGAGCGAAAGGTAATCGAGGCCCAGGTCGACCAGGCGGCGGGCCGTACTCAAAAACGAATCGCAGATGTCCGTCGCCATGGGCCGCATCTCGGTCGGCAAGGATGCGGGCACCCCGCGCACCCACTCAATCGCCTCGCCCAGCGTCATGGCCGCCGCCTGCGCCAGATTGATACCGCGCACCTGGGGCTGGCGCGCAGCCTCGGAAAGACGCGTGCCCCCGCAATCGCGGCACGGTCCCTCGCGCAAAAAGCGCGCAACGCGCTTGAGCCCCTTATCGTCCTTAACCTTGGCGAGCGCATTCTCGACGGTATAGACGGCGTTGTAATAGGTAAAGTCGAGCGGCGTGGCGCCCTCGCCATTTTTGGGAACGTAGAGAATGTGCTTCTTAACTGCCGGGCCATGGAACACGATGTCGCGCTCTTGAGGCGTGAGCTGGTTAAACGGCACGTCGGTACGCACGCCCATCTCGCCGGCCACCTGCTTCATCAGGTCCCACATCAGCGTGCCCCAGGGAAGCACCGCGCCCTCGTTGATTGTCTTTGACTCGTCGGGCACCAGGCTCGCCTCGTCCACCTCGCGCATGACGCCGGTGCCTCCGCAGGTAGGGCACGCGCCGCCACTGTTAAAGGCAAGGTCCTCGGCACCCGGCGCGTAGAACTCGTGACCGCATGTCGAACACGTGAGCGACAAGCCTGCGGCCACGTTGAGGCTCGGTTCCACACGCGTCCCGCAATGCGGGCACACGTGATGGGCGCAGCGGCTAAAGAGCAGGCGCAGGCTGTTGTTGAGCTCGGTCATGGTGCCAAAGGTCGAGCGCACGCCTGGCACGCTGGGGCGCTGATGCAGCGCGAGTGCCGCCGGCACGTGCAGCACCTCGTCCACCTGAGCGTGTTCGGCCTGCGTCAGGCGACGGCGGGTATAGGTACTGAGCGCCTCCAGGTAACGACGCGAGCCCTCGGCATACAGAACCCCCAGCGCCAGCGAGCTCTTGCCCGAGCCCGACACGCCGGCAATACCCACGAGCTTTCCCAGCGGAATATCGATATCGATGTCCTTGAGGTTGTGAACACGCGCGCCGCGCACCTCAATAGCACTTGGTTGTTGCGACACCGTCATCGCTCCCCTTCCTGTTGATCGAATGTGACAAAGGGACAGTCCCTTTGTCACATCACTCGTGCCATAAAACACGATCGCGAATGTACTCGCCCAGCATGGGCACGCTAAACCGGACGAGGCCGTATCCGGCAGCCTCGATGACGCGCTCGCGAATCAGGCTTGCGCGATATTTACTCGCCCAGCTCTGGGTGTGATCGCAACGCTCAATGATGTCCGCCATGCGCGTCGGCTTACCCTCGTCAGCAGCCATGGCCTCGATAAAGAGGCGTTGCGGACTGCGCAATCCATAATACAGGGGCGCGTCGACCGCTTCGTAGAACTCAGAGATGGCATCCGCATGGCCAGCCTCGACATCGCACCTTTCAATGACCTGCGAGTTGCGCCGGACAGCAGACCGCCACATGTAATATCCCACCAGCTGAACCATATAGGGATGCCCCATGCTCTTGTGCGCTGCAAGGTCCGCCGTCCCCGCATCAACGCAAAGACCGGCACACTCGACCGTCTGGATATACGAATCGCGCACCTTGGGCAAAGAAATCGTCCCCAACGTACGCTGCTGGGCACGTCGCAAAAACGTCACGCTCGGCTCTTCGAGCAGATCGTCAACCATACTGGGCAAGCCGGCGAACGCCAGCGCAAGACCGCGCTGGTCGCTATCGGGCAAGCCCGTGGCATCCTGGTCTCCCAGCACCTGCTGATAGAGGACGGCAAGAGCCGCCAGCTCCTCGATAGACGCAGATTGCGCCTCGTCAATCGCAAACAGGATGCCCTTACCAGGACCGAGCTTCTTGAGCCTCTCGTTGACCAGCCCCCGCAACGTCTCGCCTTTTGCCCGTGCCGCCTCGACCGACATTCGGCCAAATGACGGCCCAAACTCCATTGACGTCACAACGGGTTTATTCGAGCGAAGCGCGTCGGCCAAGCGGTCGCATAAACCAAGCGAAGCGGAATCGGAGACAACCGCCCATCCGCGCTCGCTGGCCAGACGTTGCAGCTCCCGCAGGAGAACCGTTTTGCCACAGCCGCGGTTTCCCGTAATGAGCATGAGCCTGCCCGGCGCCCCGGCGCCGTTATCGAGCCCTTCCTCAAAATCTTCGATGACCGACTCGCGACCGATGAGTATCGGAGGCCGCTTACCAGCTGTGGGCTTAAAGGGATTTGGATTCATATCGGCCTCCTCGGATTGGCAAACCCTGGTAACAGTTATACCAACTTATACTGAGTTATACCAATAGCATGTGACAAAGGGGCTGTCCCTTTGTCACATGTGGCCGAAAAACTCGGCGTCTGCTGCTCGCCAGGGACGGAAGGTGGCGGGATCGATCTTTACGTGCGCTGCGGCGGGCACGTCATACCATTTGACCGTGTAGCCGGCGCCATGAGAGCAAAAGACCGAGTCGGGCGTGTTGGGCAGATCGGCCTCGGGCTCATAGGCGGCCGTCTCGATTACGCGCTCGGCATCATGGCAAGCCGCATAACCGGCGAACTCCAGGTACAGATGACCGCGCCCGCTCGTGTAGGCAGCCACCTCCAGCGCGTAATCCTGCACCTCGGATGCCGGCACGCGACCCACAAGCTTCGCTCGGTCTCCCGCCATCGTCGGCGGCTCGTACTCGGCACCCATGCGTGTGGCATCTGACAACGCCCGGCCCACGCACTCCCCCGGCACCTCGAGCTCAAAGTGGTACCACGGCTCCAGCAACACGTCTGCGCCGACCTCGCGCGCCTGCATCAAACCCTGGCGAATCGCGCGATACGTGGCCTGGCGAAAATCGCCGCCCTCGGTGTGTTTGGCATGCGCGCGGCCGCCCGTGAGCGTAATGCGCACATCGGTGATGGGCGAGCCCGTCAGCACGCCCAGGTGGTCGCGCTCCATAGCGTTGGTGAGTGCCAAACGCTGCCAGTTAAGATCGAGCTCGTCGGTCGAGGTCACGGTGCCAAACTGCACACCCGAACCCGCCGGCAACGGCTCCAGGCGCAGATGCACCTCGGCATAGTGGCGCAGCGGCTCAAAGTGGCCCACGCCCTCGACCGGCCGCGAAATAGTCTCCTTATAGAGAATGCCGCCGGGCTCAAACGCAACCGAAAGGCCAAAGCGATCGGCCAACACCCGCTGCACGACCTCGAGTTGCACGGCGCCCATCAACTGCAAATGGATCTGCTCAAGATGCGTATTCCAGCTTACGCCGAGCATGGGATCTTCGTCCGCCAACTCACTCAGCGCTTTAAACACCGCATGAACGTCGTGTTCGCCCGGCAGCACCGTATAGGTGAGGACCGGAGCGATGACGGGCGCATCGCCCGCGGGCTCCGTGCCCAGGGCGTCCCCTGGGCGAACGTGCGCAAGACCCGTCACGGCGCAAATACCGCCAGCAGCAACTTCTTGGGCAAGCTCATACTTCTCGCCGTTATAGATGCGTACCTGATCGACCTTCTGTTCCCACGCCTCGGCACTGGAATGCCCGCTGATCATCTGTTTTGCGCGCAGCGTGCCGCCGGTCACTTTAACCCAAGCCAAGCGCTCGCCACGATCCCCGCGGCTGACACGATAGACGCGCGCGGCAAACTCCGGGAGCCACGCCTGCTCACGCATCAGCGCGCATATACCATCCAGTAGCTCGTCAACGCCTTGGTCCTTGAGCGCCGAGCCGGCAAAGCAGGGAAAGAGCTTGCGCTCGGCAACCATGCGCGACAGCGTTGCGACAGAAAGCTCACCCGCTTCAAGAAACTCCTCGAGCGCCGCTTCGTCCAACGCAGCAGCGTCCTCCTGAACGGCGCCGCCCGCCAGCAGCTCGTTGGCATCCAGGCAGCCCTCGGAAAGACGCTGCCCGAGTTGTGCCAGCAAAACATCGCGACCGGGATTCTCCAAATCGATCTTGTTGATGAAGATGAACGTCGGGATGTCATAGCGTGCAAGCAGGCGCCACAGGGTTTCGGTGTGCCCCTGCACGCCATCGTTGGCGCCCACCACCAGAATCGTGTAGTCCAGGGCAGGCAGTGTGCGCTCCGCCTCGGCAGAAAAATCGACATGGCCGGGAGCATCCACGAGCATGACGTGGGTATCGCCGTGGTCGAGCACGGCCTGCGACGGGAAAATCGTGATGCCGCGCTCGCGCTCGATCGTGTTAGTGTCCAGATGCGAATCGCCATCGTCCACGCGGCCACGCTTGCGAATGCGGCCCGCGTTGAACAGCATGGCCTCGGCCAACGTGGTCTTGCCGGCATCGACATGCGCCAAGATTCCAACGACCGCTTGCTTCGACATGGCCTGTCTCTTATACACATCTCCG
>DXZV01000069.1:6283-8343 GCA_019419485.1 Collinsella sp. | reverse complement strand
GTCGCCCACGCGCCAGGCGCGGCGGGCGATGTGGTCGCAAAAATCGAGATAATCGCGGCCAGCGTGCCAGGTGCCCAGGCAGTTCATGCTGCTAAAGGTGCCGTCTTCGTTGAGCGGCACGCAGCCATGGAACAGCAGGTTGCCGTTGGCGACCTTGTACATCGAGCCGTGGGAATAGAGGAAATCGATATGGCGATGCAGGTGATCGGCGGTGACAAACTCGGACACGAGCTTGTCGATGATGTGCTGCTCTTGGGGCGTGAGCGAATAGGGGTCCGCCGGGTCGACGGTGGGGAAGTCATTGGTCGTGAGCGGCCACACGCTGCCGTCGGCGAGCGTGACCGTGCCGGTGTCGTGATCGATTTTGTCGAGTAACAGGCGGTCGGTCATATCGAACTCGGGGTGGCGCTGGATAATCTGGCCCTCGAGCTTAAAGAGTAGGACGTTGATGGCCTTGATCAGCGGGGTGATGGACTCACCGGCGGTGTAGGTGGCATCGGCAAAGGCGACAAGCTCACGCAGCGAGATGCCGTAGTCGTTCTCCAGGATCTCGTAGTTGTCGTAGCGTAGGTTGTTGCGCAGCACCGTGGCGATGCAGGCGGGCTCACCGGCCGCAGCGCCCATCCACAGCAGGTCGTGGTTGCCCCACTGGATGTCGAGTGAATGGTAGGTGAGCAGACGGTCCATAATCTTGGCCGCGCCGCCGCCGCGGTCGAAGATGTCGCCCACCAGGTGCAGGTGGTCGACGGCCAGGCGCTTGATGAGCGAGGCGAGCGACTCGATAAAGTCGTCGGCGCTTGCGGTCTCCAGGATGGACTCCACGATGCGCTCGTGATAGCGCACACGATAGTTGTTCTCATCCGGATGCGTGTGTAGCAGCTCGTCGATGATGTAGGCGTAATCGCGTGGGATGGCCTTACGAACCTTGGAGCGGGTGTAGCGGCTTGAAAGCGAACGAGCGACCATGATGAGCTGGTCAAGCATCGTTTTGTACCAGGTGGGCGAGTCCTCGCGCTGGCTGCGGACCAGCTCGATCTTCTCGTGCGGGTAGTAGATGAGCGTGCACAGCTCGCCCTTTTCGTCAAAGGTGAGCGTGTCGCCAAAAATCTCGTCGACATGCTCGCGCACGACGCCCGAGCAGTTGTTGAGGATGTGCATAAAGGCCTCGTACTCGCCATGCACGTCGCTCATAAAATGCTCGGTGCCTTTGGGCAGGTTGAGGATGGCTGAGAGATTGATGATCTCGGTAAACGCGGATTGCTCGGTGGGGAACTGTCTCGACAGCAGGCGCAGATACTTAAAGTCTTGCGGGTTGCGATCGAATGCGACCATGAAACACCTTCCGATGGAGCTGGTAAAACTGATAAACAGCGTCAAACGTTTATCAGTATGCGCCGCTTTTGTTTCGATTTTGCGCCAGCGGCTGAATTGTCGGCTGAACGGTTTGGTAAATCGATTTAGTTGAGGTAGATATGGCGGTTGAGTGGAGACGACAGAAGGTGTTATCTCAGATATTTATGCGTGGGGCCGGTGGAGACGATGGTGGTAAAGATGTTCGCTATTTTTGGTTCGATTTGGTAAATAGTGGACATATGTACCGTATGTAGGCTCACTGTGCGATAATTTGCGCAGCAATGAGTAAGGAGCCTCATATGAGTGATTTTGTCCTGACCTGTGAATCTGCCGCCGACCGAACTCGGGAGTTCTTTGAATCGCGCAATATTCCCGTCGCGTATTTTCATTACGAGATCGACGATGTTGTCTATACGGACGATCTGTATCAGTCGATTACGCCGGACAAGTTTTTTGCCCAGATTGCCGCGGGCGCCATGCCCAAGACGTCTCAGGTGAGCGTGGGTGAGTACGAGGAGTTTTGGGAGCCGTTTGTTGCCGAGGGTAAAGACGTGCTGCACCTGACGTTGTCATCGGGTATTTCGGGCACGTATGGATCGGCCTGCGTTGCGGCGCAGATGCTCGCGGATTGCTATCCCCAGGGCGGCAAGGTGCGCGTCATCGATTCGCTGGCGGCGTCTTCGGGCTTTGGCCTGTTGCTGGAATAT